>CAINWZ010000176.1 GCA_903854725.1 uncultured Bacteroidota bacterium | reverse complement strand
CGGCGCTGGGCGAGCCTTATCCGCTACGCTGAAACAGGCCATTTGCCCATTGACAATAATCCGGTTGAAAACGTCATCCGCCCCATCGCCTTAGGAAAAAAGAACTGGCTATTTGCAGGCTCAGAACGCGCTGGTCAAAGAGCTGCTGCTATTCAGAGCTTGCTGGGCACCGCGAAACTGAATGGATTAAACCCTGAGGCTTGGTTAAAAGATACTTTAGAAAAACTGCCGACTTGGCCAAATAGTCGTATTGATGAATTACTGCCGTTTCCTGCTGCATCGTTAGATGCTAAATCAAAGGATGAAAATTAAGGATAGGCGGTAGCGCTAGCCGCTTACGCTCAATCCTAGCAATTGTATGTTCAAGCGCCTGAGTTTCTATTTGTTCTTTAAAAAAAATAATTACATTTTCTTTTATGGATGCAAATATGAGATCAGGGTCTTTCATCATGCATTTTGCAACTATTTTAACTATTTCTTTAAGAAGAAGAAAACTTTCAATTTCTGATACTGAAGCCACCCAAATATTTGGGTTTGTTATATGTTTTATTTCATCATCCGTTCTTCTATCTCTATCTATTAACCCAAACGATTCAATGTTGTGAAATCCTTTTTGTTCATTAAAAGATTTTGTTGTTTCAAAAACTTTTTGGCAGCTTCCAAGCGGTTTTGTTGTATAGTCGGTAAATATTAATTGCAACAATTTATAATCAATACTGGAATCGTCACCCTCAATGAAAAGAATAGGTTTTCTACTGCCTAAAATTTCAAGATACAATTGTTCTGGAAGTTCTAAACTGTCGTTTAGTATTTCATAATCCCAATCGAGTCCATCAAATCCTTTTGCCCATATTTTGGTTGATGCCAAACGAGAAGTAGCAAAATCAATATCATGCGTAAGATAGACAAAAGTACAATCCGGTCTTTCTTGCTCTATTTTATCCCAAAGTTTTTTTGTGATTGACTTATGAATATGCATTTCCGGTTCATCAATAATTATTATTGAATTATGTCGAACAGAAATAACCTGTCCAATTAAGTAAAAAATAATTCTTTCGCCATCACTCATTTCTGACGAATTATATTGACTATCAAGGCTCTTTACTGGATACGTTTCGATAGAACCAGCTAATATCACAAGCTTTCTATGTGGTAAAATGTACTCCCAAATCTTTTGTACTTGATCTAGTTTGGTAATTGGCTTTTCATCATTTTGCCCAGACGTGTAATTATTTTTAAATTTAATTGATTCTTCATATTCCTCTGTATGTAAAAGAACCATCAATTTATCATAATCATTCAGCAAAAATGTATTTGGATTCTGGCCCCATCTTTGAGACTCCTTAAATTGCACATTTGAATCATTATTTTCAGTATAATATCCATATAAGAACTCAGATTCTGCTATAAGTCTTGTTTTTGGACTAACTGCTTTTGGCATAGATAATGATTTTTGAGCAGAAATTCTGTGTGTTTGTTCGTTATATCGCGCCTCAATATCCCTGCCAAATCGAGTTTTACCTGCTCCATTGGCGCCAATAATAACAACACATGCAGAATCAATCGACATCTGATCTTGTGTGTTTGATTTTTTAGGTAAATCTAATTTCATATTAAATAATTTCTTTTGTTTAACATTTATGTTTTAAAAAATATCTTAACATAACCTTATAGTAACGATGCACCACCCACAAAAATGAAATAAAGATCACTGAATATTGAAAGAAATAACTAAAACTCGTCTAACCCAATGAACCTAAGGTTCGTTATCTATATTCAAAATAATTATTACACCGCTACGTCCACTTTGGGTCGGGGGCAGTCACTCAATATTTTTATTTTTCTTGT
>CAINWZ010000175.1 GCA_903854725.1 uncultured Bacteroidota bacterium | reverse complement strand
TTGAATTCATTGGACAAAGGTTGTTTTCGGGAAAGGCGGAATATCTAGATATGGCCCCTGCTCTTCAATTCATCTTCAATAGCCAATCCAAGTTAAATCTAAGCTATAGACTGCCTTTGGTAAATCAAACCAATAGACCCATCTATAATTCCGCTGCCATTAGCTGGGATTATCTATTTTTTAATGCACTTCCCAAGCGAAAAACTGTCAAAAATTAGTACCTTTAAGGAGTGAAAAAAGCTGCTATAATATTATTGACTTCCTTATATCTTTTGGGTGCCACCGAAGCATACCAATTACTAAAGCTTCCCTTTTTATTTGAACATTATAAAACACATCAAAAATATTCGCAAGGATTAAGTTTCTCAAAATTTATTGATAATCATTATTTCACAACTACTACTTACGATTCAGATTATCAACAGGATATGCAATTGCCATTTAAAACTTCAAATAGAACCATATCTTTATTAAATTTTGATAGTTTTTTCTTAGCAAAACAATCTATTGTCCCGCTTTTGACTTTCAATAGTAGAAAAAAGTATTTACTATTTGATGATAAAGATTATGCATCAAATAAGTTAAACAATATATTTCAGCCACCACGAGCTTAATACTTTATTTTTTTAGTAAAATGTTTTACTAAAAGTACATGCATATTAATTATGCTATTCCATCATTTTTTGAACAAGTATCTTTTATGTTAAATAAAATAATTGCTTATTCTATAAAGAATAAGCTAATCATTGGGTTGTTTATAATTTCATTGGTAGGCTGGGGTGCTTATGAGGTAACTAAATTGCCTATAGACGCAGTGCCTGATATAACCGACAATCAAGTACAAGTCATAACTGTCTCCCCCTCCTTAGGGGCTACTGATATTGAAAGGCTGGTTACATTCCCTATTGAACAAGCATGTAGTAGTATTCCAGGTACAAAGCAAATAAGAAGTTTTTCTAGATTTGGTTTGTCTCTAATTACAATAGTTTTTGAAGACAAGATTGATATTTATTGGGCAAGGCAACAAATTAGTGAGAAGTTGCAAAATGTGAAACAAAATATTCCTCCGGGCACAGGTTCGCCCGAACTAGCACCGGTTTCGACTGGGTTAGGGGAAATTTTTCAATATGTTGTAAGGCCATTAAAAGGCTACGAGGGCAAATATGATGCTATGCAATTAAGAACTATCCAAGATTGGATAGTTAGAAGACAACTTATTGGCACTCCAGGTGTGGCTGAAGTAGCAAGCTTTGGTGGAAAGCTAAAGCAATATGAAATTGCAGTTAGGCAAGACCAATTAAAAGCCTATGGATTAACCATTTCTGATATTTTTTCTTCTTTAGAAAGTAACAACCAAAATACAGGCGGCGCATATATTGAAAAGGGACCAACGGTTTTATATATTAGAAGCGAAGGACTAACGACCAATTTGGAGGATATTGAAAAAATAGTGGTCAAGCAGTTAGACAATGGAACTCCATTATTGATAAGAGATATTGCTAAAGTACAATTTGGTTACGCTATCAGATATGGAGCTATGACTTATAATGATGAAGGTGAAGTAGCAGGAGCAGTGGTTATGATGTTAAAAGGAGAAAACTCTTCTTTAGTAGTGAAGCGAGTTAAAGATAAAATTGCAGAAATACAGAAAATGTTACCAGTGGGTGTTGTTATTGAGCCGTTTCTAGATAGAACTAAAATGGTAAACAATGCTATTAAAACTGTTGAAACAAATTTATTAGAAGGAGCTTTGATAGTCATTTTTGTACTTGTATTTTTTCTGGGCAACTTGAGAGCAGGTTTAATTGTATCCTCGGTCATTCCTTTATCCATGCTATTTGCTATTATTCTAATGAATATGTTTGGTGTAGGAGGTAATTTGATGTCATTAGGAGCAATTGACTTTGGATTAATTGTTGATGGCTCCGTAATTGTTGTGGAAGCAATTCTGCATCGATTTGCGCATTCAAAACATTTTAGATCATTATTGAATGTGAATCAAGAGGAGATGGATGAAGAGGTAGGTAAGTCAACAGGTGCTATGATAAAATCGGCAGTATTTAGTCAAATTATTATATTGATAGTGTATTTGCCAATTTTGTCTTTACAGGGCATAGAAGGTAAAATGTTTAAACCAATGGCCTTTACCATTGCTTTTGCGATTTTTGGTGCTTTTTTATTATCTATCACTTATGTGCCTATGATGGCAGCTTTATTTTTAAACAAGAAGCTAAATCACAAAAAAAATATTACAGATCGATTAATGATTTTTTTAGAACGCAGTTACCAGCCTTTATTAAAAAAAGTGTTGAATATTCCTAAAACAATTATTATTTCTACAATAGTTCTATTCTCCATATCTGTTGTTTTACTATTGAATATGGGCGGTGAATTTATACCACAATTAGAAGAGGGCGACTTTGCAGTTGAAACAAGGGTTTTAACGGGGAGCAATTTAAACAATACGATTGAGTCAACACAAAAAGCTTCAAAGTTATTATTGCAAAATTTTCCTGAAATTCAAAAAATAGTTACGAAAATTGGTAGCGCAGAAATTCCTACCGATCCAATGCCTTTTGAGGCGGGCGATATGATGGTGATTCTTAAAGACAAAAAAGAGTGGACCTCTGCGAAAACATTTAATGAGTTAAGTTTAAAAATGACGAAAGTTTTAGAACAAGTACCTGGCATTACAGTGGGGTTTCAATTCCCTGTTCAAATGCGTTTTAATGAACTAATGACTGGCGCCAGACAAGATGTGGTTTGTAAAATATTTGGCGAAAACTTAGATTCACTTACCCATTATGCTAGTAGATTAAATGAAATTATACAAACAGTAGATGGAGCTATTAATATTTACGAAGAAAAAGTAACAGGAATGCCACAGGTTGTTATCAAATACAATAGAGATGGCATGGCTAAATATGGCCTTAATGTTTCAGATATTAATAAAGTAGTGAATGCTGCATTTGCTGGTCAAGTAGCAGGGCAAGTATATGAAGAAGAAAAAAGATTTGATATGGTAGTAAGATTGGATGGCGAAGCACGAAAGAGTATTGCCGATATACAAAATTTATATGTTACTTCGGCTAGAGGACAGCAAATTCCACTATCATATGTCGCAGGTATTGAAGAAATTGAAGGGGTGAATCAAATTCAAAGAGAAAATACCAAAAGAAGAATTATTGTAGGGTTTAATATTACAGGAAAAGATGTTCAAACAATTGTTAAAGAATTACAACAAAAAATTAATGACAAATTGAAATTACAAAAAGGGTATACGATAGTGTATGGCGGTTCTTTTGAAAATATGACAGCAGCAAAAGAAAGATTAAGTGTTGTTGTTCCTATTGCATTGTTTTTAATCTTCTTACTGCTTTATTTCGCATTTGGATCAGTGAAACAAGGCTTGTTAATATATACCGCTATACCATTATCCGCTATGGGAGGTATTATTGCATTATGGATAAGAAGTATGCCATTTAGCATTTCTGCTGGTGTTGGTTTTATTGCTTTATTTGGGGTAGCTGTTTTAAATGGTATTTTATTGGTTTCAGAATTTAACAGATTAAAGGCGGAAGGTTGGCATGACGCGATAAGAATTGTAATTCACGCCACAAAATCAAAATTAAGAGCTGTATTAATGACTGCATTAGTGCCAGCGCTTGGATTTATCCCAATGGCTATAAGTACGGGTGCTGGAGGAGAAGTGCAAAAACCTTTAGCAACGGTTGTTATTGGGGGACTTATCATTTCAACAATGCTTACACTTTTTGTTTTGCCAGTTATGTATTTACTATTTGAAAAAGGAACTAAATATTTAAAAATGAATACATCTGTAGGCTTCATGATGGCAGCTTTACTATTTATTTCAACCACTGCTTCTGCTCAAAATAAAATTAGTATAGATGCTGCTATAGATAGCGCTATTAAGAATAATGCAGCATTGAAAGCAGTGAATATGCAAGTTAATTATTACGAAGCGTTAAAAAAGAGTCATATGGATGTGGAAAAAACATTATTTGACTTTGGCTATGGAAAAATGAATGGATTTCAGAATGATAATCGAATGACTGTTTCGCAAAATATACAATTTCCTAGCGTTTATAAAAGCCAAGGAGCTATTAATAAAACTAATTTTGCAATTAGTGAACTATCAAAGCTTCAAAAGGAAATAGAATTAAAAGCCGCAGTAAAAAATCAATTCTATAATTTATTATTATTGCAAAAGAAGAAGCAATTACTCATACAAGCTGATAGTATTTATACCTCATTTACCAATAAGGCAAGACAGCGTTTTAATGCAGGTAATACAGATATTTTAGAAAAAATTACAGCAGAAAGCCAATTGGCACAAATCGCAAACCAATTACAATTATTATCAACCAATTACGATGTACAATTAAATCATTTTAATATACTTATTAATTCTAAGACGATTCAAATTCCATCTTCAGACATCAGTATTATTGAATTACAACGTATTCCAGATTTGTTATTTGTTGCTGAAACGCCTCAAATTAAATTAAGTCAGCAAAGAATTGCATTGGCTGAAAATCAATTAAAACTAGAGAAGGGAAAATTGCAACCTTCTTTTAATGTAGGGTATGTTTCTTCAACAATTATTGGATGGCAGCCGACTACTCAAAATATGGAACAATATTTTGGACAAGATCATAGATTTAATGCCTTTAATATGGGTCTTTCTATTCCTTTATTCTCTTCAGCTCAACGCGCAAAAATTGCAGCAGGAGGTTTTAATGTACAGCAAAATAAATTAGAGCAAATAGCAGTAGAGCAACAATTGTCCTCAAACTTATCTAATCTAATTACCCAATATTTGCAAAATAGAAAATTAATAAGTCAGTATCAAAAAACGATATTGCCTAATACTTCCATTTTAATTGAAACCGCATCGAAGAAGCTTTCTGCCGGTGAAATTGGTTATTTAGAATGGGTGATGATTATAAATCAAGCAATTCAAATACAAAATGAATATTTCAATTACGTTCAACAATTAAATGAAGGCGCAATTGAAATAGAAAAAATAAGTGCAAATAATTAAAGAAAAATTTATGAAATTAAAAAAATTAATGTTTCTATTTGGTTTTACTGCTATACTAGCTTGTAATGGAAATAAAAACAATACGCCCGCTTTAAAAGCTTCCAATGAGTCTGCTGATACGCTTGCTGCACAGTTGGTTACTTTAAGTGCGGAACAGCTAAAAAATGCAAGTTTATTGTTTGGTTTTACTCAAACTAAATCAATGTATAAGGTATTAAAGGTAAACGGACTTATTGATGTACCCCCAAGTAATATTGTATCTATTAGTATACCTATGGGAGGTTATTTAAAAAAGACAAGTTTGATTCCAGGAATGTTCGTTAAAAAAGGAAATCTATTGGCGGTAATGGAAGATCCTATTTATATCGAACTACAGCAAGATTACTTAACTGCGAAAAGTAAGTTGGTTTACCTGGAGTCTGATTATAATAGACAAAAGGATTTAAATGCTACTAAAGCGACAAGTGATAAAGTGTATCAATTAGCAAAAAGCGATTTCGAGAGTCAAAAGTATTTAGTGAAATCCTTAAGTGAAAAATTAAAACTTTTAGGTATTGATCCAACTACTTTGAATGAAAATAATATATCAAGAGCTATCAATTTTAATTCACCAATTAATGGGTATATCACAAAAGTAAATGTGAATATTGGCAAATATGTCACACCGACAGATATACTTTTTGAAATTATTGATCCAAGTGATTTGCATTTAAGATTAATTGTCTATGAAAACGACGCTACTAATTTGAAAGTAGGCAACAAAGTAAGTTTTTATACTAATAACAATATTACTAAAAAGTATTTAGCTACGATTGCTGTAATCACACCCAATATTAATGAAGAAAGAACTACCGAAGTACATTGTCATTTAGTGAATGAAAGTGCACGTCTTTACCCTGGCACTTTTGCAAATGCAGAAATTGAATTAAATAATGCAAAAGTAAATGCACTGCCAGAGGAAGCGGTTATTAAATGGCAGAATAAGCCATTTGTTTTTGTTAAAATAGGAGGAAATAATTTTAAAATGATCCCAGTTGAAGTTGGTGTTTCTAATAATGGGTTTATTGAAATAAAAACTGATTTAGGAAAGCAGGAAGTTGTTATTGCCAATGCGTATACATTGTTAATGCAGCTAAAAAATAATCCTACCTAAGTATATTATTTTGACTCGATATATGCTAAACTGCCACCTACCCAGGTGGCAGTTTTATTATAGTTAACACCAATCATTTTACCCTTACTCAAGCGAGCAAGGTTCATAGTAGCTATATATTGCTGTGTAGGTGCATCCCAAAAATAAAATACCCTTAACTC
>CAINWZ010000174.1 GCA_903854725.1 uncultured Bacteroidota bacterium | reverse complement strand
TGGATCAAATGCCCGGATTGCGGCGCGATGATCCACACCCTGGAACTCCAGCAGAACCTCTACGTCTGCCAAGGCTGCCAGAACCATTTCCTGATCGACTCCCGCGAGCGGATCACCCTGCTGGCGGATCCGGGCAGCTTCGAGGAAACCATTACATCCTCGAACTTTTGCTGGTCAATGAAATCCTTAAAAGTTGTGTAAGGTCTTTGAATACATGGAGCAGATGTATGTGATCCATCAACTCCTCTGTTTGTAAAAGCCTTTAACAGTTTAATTGGCTCATTGCGCCAAATTTTAAGAGGGTAGTAGTCATAGTTTTCAGCATCTTTTACCAAATGGTAGATTTTTTCATAACTTCTCATAAGCCTCTTAGTCACTGGTACTGGTTTGCCATTAGTCTTATGAAAAATGATTTCATTCACACATTTAAACAAGCCCTCTTCATAAAGTCGAAGGACAAGCATATTTGATATAAGTGGTGAATACCCTTTGAAACCATACTCACCAAAGTTTAAGAAAAATGACCCTCTTGGCTTTAGTACTCTATGAACTTCTCTAAAATGCACCATCAAATTTTCAACAAACTCCTCTGGTGTTTTTTCATGACCCAATTCTAGTTTTTCATCTGTTGTATTACCATATAATCTTACATCGTAATAAGGACAAGATGTCATGCAAGTTTGAATTGACTCATCTTCGACCTCCTCCATTTTTTCAGAGGACTTATTGTACAACTGATAAGTTGAATCCAAGTTTTCAGGTACAATAATTTTTAGGTCTTTTTCTTTATCCCTCTCATGTTTAAATTTATTATAGTTATTTAATAAATTTTCCGCGTTAGAAGGAGTGATTTCACCAGCAATGATTTTGTTTACCAACCCTAATTTTACCAACTCCGTATTTCCATTCTCGGCAGCTTCTTTTTCTGCTTCTGCTACCTTGTTCATTCTACGAATCGATTGAGCAGATACAACATCGTCCATCATCTCCGCAACTTTTTTAAAGCGTCCTCCATTTTTTGGAAGAGGTTCATCAAATTTTTCTTCAATGAGATCTGTACGTTTTCCTTGCTCTTTTGGGATAAGGCTCAAGTAATATTGAGATTCATGAAAAATCTCTGCTTGCGTTTTAACTCTTTGAAGATTGTGCATGATTACACGTACATCTTCAGAGGTCTCTGAGTCTCCAACGGACAAAACCTCAATGTCCGCCCACCCCAACTACTTCGCTGCTTCCCATCTTAATACACCAGATAGGATAGTGTTTTTTTTGTTAATTACTAACGGCTCCAGCTGTCCGTGCTGAAGCATCGATTGTGCAAGCATATCTACTCTTCTTTGAGAGTATGCTTTTGCATGTGTTTCGCTTGGCTGTAAATTTTCAACAGCTAAACGTTTAATCATTGCTTTCATTTGAAAGTGATTTAAATTATGGAATAATATGTCAAATAACTATCGCCTGTAATACACTCGAGTAAGGCGAATCTCTTGGTTTTACTCGAGGTTGTTTTGTGAGCGCTACTATGGTGCTCTGATTTTCTTTTTCATATTAGTTAATAATAATTGTTTACTAAAATTTAAGCAAAAAAATAGGTGAGTTAAAAACTTAAATTGATAATCGGTTTTTTAGACTAGATATTAATTCATCAAGTGTACCTTTCCCATTCATTCTCTTATCAATTTCTGCGTTTATTAATTCTGTTGCACGTTTTTCAATGATTGGATCTTTCATTGAATATAATTGCTTTGTTTGACGGTCAATAAACTTTTTCTTATCAGAATCAATTGCGCCAACAACAACTCTTATAAATTGATTTTTGGGATCATCAGTGGGGAATGCAATTCTTGCTACAAGCCACTCTCTTTTAACACCATTAATAGTGTTATTAGCTTTATCTATTTTTATATCAGCTAATCCTTTAGCTGTATTCATTATTATGTAATTTTCTAAATCGGCAATTGCAGTGAATATTTTTTCTATAGCAGGCAATTGCTTTATTTGATCATATTCGTTGATAGCTTTTATATTATCTTTTATAAGTTTATCATTATCAATATCAGAAATTCTTATATTATGAGCGCGCTCTTTCGCTATATTAAGATGGTTACTTATAAAGCTTTTTGCAGAACCTGTAGTATTTTCTTCTGCCAAAAAATTGCCAAGGGGCTTTGATAAAATCTTATTGTATTTTCTCATAAGAACACGAAGATACGTATTGCATGGATATTAGCAAATAAAATTTATTAACTAATTTTATATAAACCTATTCAACTTAGGTTTTTTTGCTCTAATGTGCTGAAAATCAGCATTAAATTTTTTTTTAAAATTCTTTTAAATTTTAATCAACCAAGCACTCAGGATATTTCAGCTTGTACAATTCAAACAGACCTTCACGCACGATGTCACTCTTTTGACGGCGGGTAATTGAGCACAAGCGATCCAATCTACTTTTTTCGATAGAATCGATGCGTAGTCTTACAAATTCATTTTTAGTTACTGCTTTTTTGTTCTTCATAGGGTATGCTTTATAGATAAATACTCCAATTTTGATCAAAGTCGTGCTACTTGCCATATTTTTTGTAGCCACAATGGATTTTGAGACATTCCCGAGTATTTATAAGAAACTGGAATACTATGGGATACAATAAAAAACAAGCAGCCATTACCTGCAGCAGTAATGAAGATGATAATAATGGTTCAACAATTGGAATGCCACCCAATATTTTAATGAAGGTATCATGGTCAAAGCATTTGAAGTTCCTATCTAATGAAGATAGGGCAGCACTGTTTACTAATATTTTCCACTATTATGCAGGAGAGGTTCTAGTTGAGATGTCTCCTGTTGCTGAAATGTTCTTTGCAACAGCTACGGAATTCTTTGAATTTAATATTGAAAAGTATGAAGAGAAGGTAATAACTAATCGTGAAAATGGAAAAAAAAATGTTGGTAAAACAAAGGAAACCCAAAATAACCCAGTGGGTTTTTCTGAAACCCAGAATAACCTAAAAGAAAAAGAAAGAGTAAAAGAAAAAGAAAAATCAAAAGATAATATAAAAGAAACGAATAATGCTAGTGCAATGCAATACAAAGAAAAATTTAGAGAAATAGTAGATATTGATTTTAGAACAATAACAGATATGGATTTTAAATACTTCTGCTACGATGTAATTGAACTAGTAGAAAAACTAGGTTGGGCAAGATTTGATGTTATTATTTTTGGTACAGCACTTAAAGATCTAGCTGGGGTATTAACTGATTATAATTTAATTGAACTGGAGGCTGCAGCAGCTAAAACAAAAAGGAGCTATAACTTCTATATTGATAAACTAATAAAATAACTCTCAACGAAGATGTGAGCGTAACGAACCATGTTTTAAATCCTTCGGATTTCCCAATCACCCCTCGTTGCGCCGTCCCCTCTTTCCCAAAAATATCACTACTGCATTGTCTTTTTTATTTACATTTTTTGTCGTGAAATTTTAATTACAATTAAAACTACATCTAGGAATACTTTAAATATTCTTTGTATTTCACAGGTATCGATGGTTGTATCGAAAACGAAAAGATGATCTAAATTTGGGGACATAAAACGGGTTTGTGGGGATTGTGTTAGGACTATCCCTTTCGTGAATATCAATCAATAAAAATTATTTTTAAAAAAGTTTACTTATGTACCACATCGTAGTATTTATATTAAACAACAATTATGAAATTTTTTAACCTAATGAAAGAACAAGCGCCTTCAAAAAAGACAAAAATGCTTTTAACTGAAAGTCAATTCCGCCGCTTGGCTTTTAGAATTTTATCGGAACAGGAACAAGGAACAATAAAGAGCACCTACTTAATAAAACAAAATTCCAATGTCAAGAAGAAATAGAAACAGACCAGAAATCCATTATCCAGAAATTGCAGTGTTTGCATTATCAAAAGGATCTCAAATGAATGACAATATTCATAAAAGTGAAAGCTATTATTTTATGCTAGATAAGATTGAGCAAATAATGAGAATGCATAATGTTAAGAGCAACAAGTTTGGAATATCGGGTTATAAAGAAGATGTAGCTGCATACCTTGCTTTTTACCTTGAGGTATATCTTTATAAAGACCTTGAAGTAAGACTGATGGATGATATTAATGAGTATGATCCAGACATCATGCCAGACAACTTTCGTCATTGATCCTAAATTTGATTCCATTGCATAACAGTAAGTATTCCAATTCATTGTGCATTGCCAATAAATATTCATCCCTGATCACTGTGGAGAAATTGAACGGCATTTGTGTTTGTGACTTCCTGACATCTGTCAGGAGGTTCTTTTTTGTACCGTGTCCGTTAATAGTATTAAGAGACATGCATCTAGTTGATATTCAATAGAAGTCTGGTTTTAGCACGATTTTATGACTTAAAATGAGGTAAAAGGCTGGTTTTACGACTTTGCGGCTCTACATTAGCCAAAACACATTTTATGACCACCATTATTGAAAAAACCAGTGATTATTTAACTACTGACGAATTGAAACGTTTGAACAGGTACTTCCAAAAGGAGCAGAACTATCAAATGGCGCTACTAATAGAGTTTGGCTTTAGGACTCTGCTTCGTTATTCAGACATATCAAGGTTCACTTGGGAGAGTGTATTAAATAAAGACGAACTCGTCCTAAATGAAAAGAAAACAGGTAAAAAACGGAGTATTAAAGTGGGTTCTGTTCTTAAGTCATTATTACTTGAATACTATGAATTGATAGGACATCCAAACTTGGATTGTACCATCTTCACTTACTCACTTCGCCACACAAATAGATTATTGCAGTTTGGTTCTCGGTTCGTTGGTATAAGACGCAAGAGGGTGTCTACGCATTCGCTTCGCAAATCGGGGGCAAGATACTTATACGATGAGAATCATAGGTCAGAAGACGTTTTTTTAAAGATTTCAATGATATTGAATCATTCAAGCACACAGGTTAGTAGGAGGTATTTAGGAATTACAAAGGAGGAGATTTCAGACGTCTTTAATGGATTTGACTTTGTATTATAAAGTCCAATCTATTTACTTTATAATCAAAGACTTATGCAAAATCATAGTTCATTTGTTGTTTCTAAGTGAGGTAATCGCTTAAAATAGATTTACTCCATTCTAATTTCACATTCCTGCAAAAATTAATTTAATTAAATTTTAATTGTATTTATTTCACACTTATCTTAGTGTTGTATTTGAAAAGATACAAAAAAGCCCCAAGTGAAAACTTGAGGCTTGTACTCTCAATCAGATTCGAACTGATATTAATACTTTAGTAGAGTGCTGTTCTATCCGCTGAACTATGAGAGCGACCTAAAACCGATGATATAGCTAGTCATCGGTTTTTTTGTACCAGAAGGTATTGGTGCTAATTTACAATAAAACAAGAATATTTTTAGTTCGAAATATCAACAGATGTGGAATATTCAAAGTGAATAATCTCAAACCCCTTGTCGGAATTGTGTTACACGGATTTTCCACAAATATTGTTAGTTTTTTAAAAAATATGTGGCACGCTTTTTGAATAACTTGTGTTTGAGCAAAATAATTAAATTAAATAAATAATGTTGAATTTATACATAATTGGGAATGGGTTTGATTTGGACTTAGGTTTGAAAACTAGCTACTCAGATTTCATAGAAAGTGGTGAGTTTAAAGAGTTGATTAAACCAGCTTCAGATTGCTCTTTCGCAAAATATTTAAATGAGAAATACAGAGGGAATTATAAGTGGATGGATATAGAAAGTGAATTAAAGATATTCATCAATAACATTTATGACAAAAATGGAGCTTCTTTCAAGCAAGAATTTAATCTCTTAAAAAAATCATTAAGGGAATATTTGAATAGGGTAACTACAAATGAAAAAATTAATTACGATTCAAATGCAGCAAGAATATGTAATAAAATATTAACTGATTTGAAAAATAATATTGAAGTAAGAGTGGTTAATTTTAATTATACAAACATATTGCCATATGTTGTTAAAAAAATCAATTCAGATAATGGAAGCAGGAGGGTCGAAACGGAAAAAATTATTTATTTTAATCCGCATGGGGAAATCAAAAATGAAATTGTCTTTGGAATTGAAGATGGCGCATTATTAGATAATAAGAAGGATTTCCTATATTTAACAAAAGGTGCAGATTCTAGTCATGTCAATTCGGATTGGCATCAATCATATTTAATTGCAAATGAAATAATAATATTTGGACATTCTTTAGGAGATTCTGATTATGATTCATTTGACCCTTTATTTGGGCATTTAGTTACAACGAGAGATACAAAAAAAACTTTAAAACTATATTTCCTAGAAAGTGATGCTGACTTTTATAATGAAAGATTGGATAAATATACTCTTAGTGGATTGACGAAATTAAGTATAAATCATGTTATACTTAGAAATCCTAAATTTTAACTCTTTACCCCATATACCCACACATTCAAAGCTGCAACTTCTGTAGCGGTCAAGTTTTCGGATCGATATAGTGCTTCTTCAACACGCCTCTATCTGCATTATTGGTAACTTAGCCCATATCGACATACAATTCTTCGTTGTGCTAGGAGATGTATATTTTGCGCAGGTTACTTAAATTGCTGTCTTTGTTGATTCTTGCAGCTTCTTTGCAATATAAAAAACGTTTACTCAGCATATCAAAAATCAACTGATAACTAATTTTCCCTCTTTCAATGAATAGTATGAATTCGACTTTGCCAATCATCTTATCCATTCCCATTTAATTCAAGAAATCTTCAAAGTATACCCATCACTTTTCCATACACTTCCCACATAACTTTAGATTCAGTAATATTATTTCTATATAACAACAAGAAGCGAAATTTCCTTTCCGCCATAATGATTTTTAGATTTTGTTATTGACAATTTTGTAATAATTCTAATTTAATCTTATTCTTCAAAATATTTGATTAGATTTAGTACGTTTTAAAAGCGCAATGAATACTTGTTAATCCTACGATTGAGTAATAAAAAAAATCTAATCTATTAAAAAATATCAAACAGTATTTTATAACTCACATATCTCCATAAAAAAATATTTTCTGGTATCCTAACAGTGGCATTATAGTAGAATAATTTATTTTTTTAATATTATTAAGTCATTCCAATAATCGCTGTAAATGTTATCTGTTTGTAAAAGGGTTTCGTGGTTACCATAATTTAAGGTTGTTCCATTCTCAATAATGTAAATTCTATCACAGAAACTTTTAAGAATATGAAGGCGGTGCGTAATGAATATAATGCCCATTTCATTTTTGATTTTAGATAATAGCTTTAAAACAAATTGCTCAGATTTTCTATCCATTGAGGCAGTAGCTTCATCTAAAATGAGTAGTTGAGGTTTATGATATAAAGCTCTGGCTAACGCAATCATTTGTTTTTGCCCACCTGATAAATTAATCCCTTCTTCTCCTACAATAGTCATATATGATTGGGGCAATGAATTAATGAAATCTTCAAAGCCATAATCAATGATAAATTGATTTACCTTATCTTGGTTTTTGGCTACATCTTCAAAACAAATATTTTCAATAACTGTTCCATTGAATATATGAGGTTGTTGAGGTACTATTCCAATTATTCTTCTCCAAGTTTCATAACTCATGTTGTGTAATTGATAATCCTCATTAATAACCATCTTACCATTTTCAATTTCATAGTTTTTGGATATAATTTGTGTTAAAGTACTCTTACCACAGCCATTTTCACCCATAAGAGCTATTACTTCTCCCTTCTTTACTTCAAATGAAATATCATTTAATAATGGGGATCTTCCTGCAAACCTAAACAATACATTTTCAAGCCTAAGTGCTTCAAATTTGTATAAATTAATGGTATCATTGTCTAATTCTGGTGTTAGTCCTGTAAACTCAAACATTCTATCAAATACTATCTTGGCTTCATTGATTGGGATAGATATTAAAGCAAGATTAGCAATACTAGGTAATAGGGTAGAGCAAAGTCCAAGGATCGCCATTAATTCACCAATTTTAAGATGATTTAAGAGTACTTCATGGCTACTATAAAGCAAAACACCAAGTAAGAATATCACTCCAAAGCTATTAGCAATAAATCCAAGTTTAATTTGAATTTTTCCAAAAGAAAAAACAGCATCTTGATACTTTGCGTAGATTATATTATTTGATTTAGAGAATAATTCTTGTTTATTATAGTTTTTAATTGGTTCAATACCTTGAAGGGTAGATATATAGTTAGATTCACTCATAGCATAACTACTCATTATAGTCTTTTGGCCATCAATTATTTTTTTATTAAACCTATAAATTAGGATAGAATAGACTGGAAGAATAAAAGCCGATGCCAATCCAATTTTCCAAGAGTAATTGAATAGTACAGCAAATACAACAATTAAAACTAAACTATCAATCACAACATTGCCAGCTAATTGACTAATAACCCTTTGTATTCTTGATGTATCAGTTAGACGTGCCGTTAACTCACCAATTTTACGGGTATCAAAAAATGGTTTGGGTAGATTAATTAGTTTAGAATAAAAATTGCCAATAATCCTATTATTGAAATTTTTAGACTGACTTATAAGGAAGTATTGCCTTATAACTGAAAGTCCTTCCTTAATAGTTAAAAGTAAAAAGACTAAACCAATTCCTAAATTTAGTTTTAAATAGTTCTTTTTGGGTAAAATATCATCTATTAGCCTCTGTGAGAAAAGTGACATGATAATACTAAGTATGGCTATTGCAATGCCTAAAAGAACGACAATGCCTAAAAAAGGGTAATCTTCTTTAATTAATTGGATAATCCACTCTCTTTTTTTAAATTTAATATCAGAAGTTAAAACAAAGCATTCGTTAGGTTCAAGTGTTAGGCAAATCTTAGACTTCCAAATAGACGAAAGCTCAACTTCGCTTAAATATACAATACCCTTAGCAGGGTCTCCAATTATAAATACCAATTCTTTCTTTCCATTTAATTTAGTGCCATAATAAACTACATAATGCTCTAATTTCTCATCAATTAAAACATGAAGAATTACAGGACTAGGATGTTTAATTAAAGCAGCAACATCAGCCTCGCAACCCTCTGCATTAAAACCAAGTGAGGTAGCAGCTTGATATAAACCAAGTAAGGTTGTTCCAGTTATATTAGTACCAGATAGTTTTCTAATAGTCTCCATAGAGCTATTACCACTATAATACCTTATGACGGTCAGTAAACACGCAACCCCACAATCGGATTGGTCTTGTTGAAGTTCTATTGAATTTTGAATCTTGTCTTTGACCATTAATTAATTAGATTATCAATCATGGTTTCGCCAATAACTTTTTTTACAAATTTATTGTGCTCATATATGAAAAAAGAAGGCACAACACCAGTTCCAAATATCTTTTGAAACTGATAATTGGTATCTCTTAGAATAATAATATTTGGCAATAATGATAATTTATAATCACTATTGAATTTAGAAGCAACATCAATATCAGCTGAAGTAATCATTAAAATTTGAATATCCTTTAGCTTTTGTGAATTTTTAATAAACTCGCCTGCCATATATTGACAATGTTCACAGGTTGGACTAAAATGATTTAAAATGATTCTTAATTTAGTTTTGTCAATATCTTTTCTGTCAAATGAATGAAGATCTAAAGATATAAATGAGAACTCGGGTAAGGTCGAAATAAGTATTTCAGACTTATATTTATCATTTATTTTCTTCGCAATTAATAAACATGAAACAAAAATCATAAAAAGCACTATTGTTATAAAAATTATTAATTTTCTCTTCATTTTAGCTAAATTGTAATTGAATAAAAACAATGAAAATCGACCAAATTACTAAACCTACACCATAACTTAAACTAGTTATTTTAAGTGCTTTTTTAAAATCTACATTTTCAAGAGTCTTGATTCCATATGCTAATAATAACCAATAACCTAATTCAAATATGTTAATCTGTTGTAAAGGATATACTAAATAAAATGGAATATTTTTAAGATTGAAAAAAGTTATAATTGATAAAGGAAAAAATCTCTTTAAGACTTCAATATCAGTTATGTTGAAAATTACAATATAATACAATTTAAAGAGGGATGCTATTACCATCGTTGATTCCGCAATCGTAACAATACAAAACAATGATTTGAAATTTGTAGAATAATCGGAAATATTTAAGCCTATATAAATAAGGCAAGAAACAACAAATAGTTTAAGCAATAAAAAGACAGGTATAAAAAAATATCCAATCCATTCATATTTCATTTTAGTTTCTATAAAGCTTTCAATTCTATTTTCACTTAATATACCATTAAGTATATTAAAATAAAATTCTTTTGTAAATACAAGATTATTCGAAGAAAATGAAATAATAAAATAACTAAATACAATTAAAGCAAATAATAATTTATAATCAAGATCAAATATTGATTTATTTTTCATATTTAAGCAAGTATTCCATTATTTAATTTTAGTATTTTATTACACATTTTAGCGAGATGCTCATCTTGATGAGAACTAATAAGGACTGTTGAACCGTTGTTAGAAATCTTTATTAGAAGATTGATAATTTTTTTAATGGATTCATTATCAATTCCGTCAAATGGTTCATCCAGAAATAAGTATTTAGGAGAATGAATTAATGATGTAGCAAGTGATATTTTAGATTTCATTCCTTTCGAATAACTTTCAATATTCTTGTTCTTATGTTCTGTTAAATCAAAAAATTCCAATAAATCATCTATTTTATTGAGTATTTTAGATTTGGGTAAATTATACATTTCTCCAACGAAATATAAAAATTCGGATCCAGTAAGTTTTTCAATATATATTGGTTTTTCAAATACACAACCTATTTGCATAGATTGATTTTTGTTATGACTTAGTAATTCATTTTCATTAATGTATACTTTACCTGAATCTGACTTTAATAACCCACCTAATATGTTGAATAAACTTGATTTTCCTGCTCCATTACTCCCGGTAATACCGTAAATAGAATTATCTGGAACATCTATATATATGTCTTTTAATACAAGATGACTGCCGAATTGTTTGTTTAAACCAATAATTGAAATCATATGAATTAATTTATTTATATACTGTGAATAATTAATGTGTTTATATAATATATGAGAGAGCTAAATATGCAGTACCCTAAAATATTCTCTAAGTTTTGTTTACTTTCTTCTTTGTTAATATAAAAGTTTATTAATGAACCAATTAATATTGATGAAAGTAGTATTAACTC
>CAINWZ010000173.1 GCA_903854725.1 uncultured Bacteroidota bacterium | reverse complement strand
TTTTGTTTAGCATATTTTATAGTATCAGCTATCTTAAATTTAGTTAGCAATGAAGAGTCTATATAATTTTGTTTAGCATATTTTATAGTATCAGCTATCTTAAATTTAGTTAGCAATGAAGAGTCTATATAATTTTGTTTTGCGTATTTTATAGTATCAGCAAGGTTAAATTTTGTAGCTATTGAAGTATTAATTAATATTATATCAGATGTATTTGCTTTCAAATTAAGCGCAGTTTGTGTAGCGCTACTTATAGGCTTTGCCGTATCGGATGTGTTATTTATTTTATCTAACTGCAATACCGATTTTAAAGATGCCAGACTGCTTGCACCCGTGCCCCCCCGAGCTACGGGCACAACGCCTGATATATTTTCGGCATCCACACTTGTCGCAAACATTGCATAAGCCACAGTCTGAAACTGAGTAGTACCCATAGTTATAAAATTTGTGCCAGCGGCAGGATCCATTTCAATTTTTAAAAACTTTGGAGTACTTCTCCAATTTATGGAACTAAAATTACCAACTGAACTAACAGCCCCAGTATCGCCAATCACCGCTGTAAATAATCCCTGAGCATTGGTCGTTACTCTTCTTATTTCCGAATACTCTGCTGAACCTACAGCGGTACCTTGCAGAATACTTAATCGTAAGCTAATTTGCTGTGAAGCTAGAATAACATTATTACTTGTTCGCGCTACTCCCTGAAAATTTAAACCAGTTTGCGCCTTACTATAAAAAAACATATTTAAGAACAAAGCAACAATTAAGAAAGATTTAAGCTGTTTCATATTTAATGTGATTTGTTTCTTAAAAAATATATTTTATATTTTAATAATTTTATAAACACCTGTTTTTAACATCCCGTTATTTGTTTTAAAAACGACGCGCACATAAAAAATACCGGATGGCAGCTCTTTAACTGAAAATTCTTTTTCAAAAGAACTGTATATTAGCCCTGCCTCATGACTTATAAAAATCGTCGATTTTGAATCGATCAATTGAATAGCCAAATTTCCCACTTGATTAAAGGAAGCTTTAAAATGTAAAATATTGCTGGTCGGATTAGGTCCAATGGTAATTTGAGTACCAAAAACAGCGGGACCATATTCATTAATGGAAGTGACAATTGTTGTCATGGGTTGTAAAATGCCTGTACTTAAGGTAAACCCAGGTACAGTAAAATAGGCGATGGAAACCGACTCACCAATACTCCATTCTAAATTAAAGGCACTAACTGTGGACGATCCACCCCCATTGTTAATAATAGCATTGGAAATAACCTGGCCATTAGACTTTATCGAAAGAATACATATTATAAAAATATTAAATAAATACTTACTGTCTAAATTCATTAAATCACAATTGCTTAATATTTGTCAAGTGGCTGAATACCATGAAAATAGGTAAATAGTTGACTGTAAAAATTAATTGAATTAAAACTAAGTTCACTTTTACGTAAAAGGAGACCAACAAATGTAAAACGAAGGATTAAATATGCATTAATTCATATTTGACTTTGAAAAATACGCTGAAGGAGTAGTCTCGTAGACCTTATGAAAGGATTTATAAAACGCACTTTTTGAATTAAATCCCGCTTCCATTGCGATGGATTCGATGGTGAAATTTTCGAGATATGATTCATTAAATTTTTCTATAATATATTTTAAACGGTAGGAATTAATAAGGTCACTAAATCTTTGATTGTAATAATTGTTGATTATATACGATAATTCTCTTATAGGGATATTTAGTGCGACTGAAACATGCCCAATTGTTAGATTGTTATTTAAATATGGTCTTGAACTTTTAAAATAAGAATCAATTTGTTCTATTTGAGCAGAATAATCCTCCTTAATAAAAGGAATTTTTTTAACCTCATTGTCTAAAATACTTGGAGCGCTTTCTTTGTATTGAACGAATGGGAAACCTGCTAAAATATTTTGATGAGTTAAAATATAAGTACTTAAAACAAAAAAGCTTGAAGAATATAAAAAGCTAGGTACATAATTAATAAAACTAAAATAAGTAAAAAGTGATTTATAAATTAGTACCAAAATTGCAATAGCAACTAGTGCCAAATAGGATGCTGTATTAGCCCAAATAAAAATTCTTACCCATTTTAATACATCCGATACTTGTTTTTGTATTTCAGCCACTTTATAATTTTTCTTAAATCTATAAACTAACTGAAACTGAAAAAACAAATAAATACCTGTTTGGAATATTCTAAAGAAATAAATTATACTTTCAGGAATAAGTCCAGTCTGGTATTGATAGGCTAAGTCCAAATTATTAGTAACATCTAAAACTAATTTTCTTTTTTCCGCAATTGTTAAAATATAAAATGGAGCATAATTTATCATCATTAAAAAAAATGGGATAAAATGCCATATATCGTTAATAGTAAACCTTTTTTCATTATACAAAATTGACCTAACGTATAAATAGCCTAAGGGTGTAATAATAAAATTGATTGGCGCAGCCGTTTTATATAAATATGGATAATTTACAATTTGTCCATTATATAATAATAAATAAAGTACCGCTGTCCAAATAATAAAAATAAAATAAAAAGAAAGTAAATAATCGGCATAAGACCGAATGGCATTTTCCTTGAATAACAACAAGTAAATTGTTGCAAATGCTGTGAATATACTACCTAAATAAAAAATTTCAAACATAGTCTGTTGTTTTTATTTCGACTTCCCCTCCACCACTATCACAATCTCCCCCTTCACTTGCTTGGAGGAGAAATGTGTTATTAAATTGGCAATGCTATCTGTTATATTTTCCTCATACATCTTGGTTAACTCTCTACTTACAGAAGCTTGTCTTTCTGCTCCAAAATGTACGGCAAATAATTCTAAGGTTTTTACTAATCGCATGGGGCTTTCATAAAATATCATGGTGCGCTCTTCGTTCGCTAAGGATTCCATTAAAGTTTTTCTACCTTTTTTTAAAGGGATAAAACCTTCAAAAATAAAACGCGTTGCTGGTAAGCCACTATTCACCAAAGCCGGAACAAAAGCAGTAGCACCGGGCAAACTTGTGATAGCTACGCCTGCTGCTTTACAAGCACGTACTAATAAAAATGCCGGATCAGAAATACCTGGGGTTCCTGCATCTGTTATTAAAGCAATTTTCTTGCCAGCTTGTAATTGTTGCACTAAATGATCCACCACTTTATGCTCATTATGCTGATGATAAGGTGTAAGTGGTTTATGAATTTTATAATGCTGTAATAACTTAGAAGAAGTTCTGGTGTCTTCACACAAAATAAAATCAACTTCTTGCAAGACCTCTATAGCCCTGAAAGTAAAATCTTTTAAATTTCCAATGGGTGTGGGTACGATATATAACATGGAAATAATTAAAAAGTAATTAATTGCTTGTACTACTTCACAAACTCAATCTCAAAGTATTCCATAACTGCATTAGCCAATAATTGCTTACTTGCAGTTTCTGCAACTTCTCTTGCAGCTGCTTCATTGGCTGCTTCAATTTGTAATGTAATATGCTTTCCAACTCTTACATCTTTAACACCGGTCATACCTAAATTATGCAAACCGCCTAAAACTGCCTTTCCTTGAGGATCTAATAAATCTTTCAAAGGCATTACTTTAATTTGAACTTGAAATGTCATACGAATTTTATTGAGTGATTGTTTTCTTGTAAAACAAAGATACTAAGCAATAGCCAATAAAGCCAAAAGGGATGGCCATCCATTTAAAAAAGTAGGCAGAAATAATGGTTTCTAGCGCTACCAAAGCTAGTGGAAGTATTAATTTCTTCTTTGACCCAAAGTTCTTTAAAGCCAACATAGGCCTATTCATTACCATCAAGTAGGACACTATTATAATATAGATATACCAAAAAACTGGGCTTAGTAATAATGTAGAGAAAATAGTAGTTTGTGACTGCCAATATACCAATGGAAATGCTGCTGTTAAAATACCAATCATGGGAATGGGTACCCCTTTAAAGTAAGTCGTTTGTGCTGGATCGATATTGAATTTAGCTAAACGATACGCCCCTGCTAATGCTATTATAAAAGCGGGTGCCATTAGCAAGGTATTGTGTGATAAGGCATTTATATCTGATGCCAATGAAAGTCTTAAAAATTGGAATACTATAAAAGAAGGCGCTACCCCAAAACTTACTACATCAGCTAAAGAATCTAATTGTTTTCCTAAATCTGAATTCACTTTTAATAATCGCGCTGCAAATCCGTCAAAAAAATCGACCACTGCTGCTAACCCAATAAATAAACTAGCATAAAATATTTGTTCTGGAATTTCAATAACCATATCACCCGTTTCATCTAAGGATGCCATGGTGCCTGATTGAAAAGTAACTACAATAGCCCAACAACCAAAAAACAAGTTTAGTAGTGTGATTAAATTAGGTATGTGTTTTTTCATGTTGATTTTATTTGATGCTTCTATTTTACTTTACGCATTAACGCTTCTATTTCTTCAGCTTTAATAGGCATATTTTTCATTAAGTCTTGGTTTCCCGTTTTGGTAATCCAAATATTATTTTCAATACGCACTCCCATATTTTCTTCTTTAATATAAATACCAGGCTCCACTGTAAATACCATACCCGCAGTAATAGGCGCTGTTCTCGTACCCAAATCATGCACATCCAATCCTAAATGATGTGAAATGCCATGGTATAAATATTTTCTATAGGCTCTGTTTTCAGCATCTTCGTTTTTAACATCTGATTTTCGTAGCAACCCAATTTTTAAAAATTGTTGGGTAGCTTCTTCACCTACTTTATCGGTATAATGTAAAATACTAATACCCGGTTTTAAAATTGACTTTGCATAATCATGTAAATGCAAACAAGCATTATAAACTTGCTTTTGTCTTTTGGTAAATTTTCCATTTACCGGTACGGTTCTAGTTAAGTCGGCACAATAGCCTCCGTATTCTGCGCCAAAATCCATCAATACTAATTCTCCGTCTTTACAAATATTATTATTGCTTACATAATGTAAGGTTCTTGCATTGTCTCCACTAGCAATAATACTATGATACGCTACACCTGTTGCACGCTGACTTAAAAATGAATGATATATCTCCGCTTCAATTTCATATTCATTTACACCTGGTTTAATAAACTGCAATAACCTTCTAAAAGCCACTTCGGTAATGTCTATGGCCTTTTGTATCACTGCTACTTCTTCTTTTGATTTTACTGCACGCAATTCTTTCATGATGGTTGCAGCACGACAAAAAGTATGCAAGGGATACCTCGCTTTCATCTCGTCTATAAAACGATATTCACTAGTTCTTAATAAATTATTTTTTCGATCATTTTCATTGGAATCTAAATAAATAGCCGATGCTAAATGCACCCATTGTTGTAACACACCATCTAATACATCTTCCCACACAATTGTTGTCATTCCAGAAATGGCTTTCGCTTCAGCAGCCCTTAATCTTTTGCCATCCCATATTTCTTTTAACTCTTGTGGTCTTACCAATACCAATACTTCTCTAAATTTTGGATCTGGATTATCTGGAAATAAAATAACCATGCTCCCTTCTTGTTCAATACCTGACAACCAAAATAATTCAGTGTTTTGCTTAAAGCCGTGCAATGCATCTCCGTTTAAAGGATACTCATCATTACTTACAAAAATAGCAATGCTATTTTTTTGCATTTTGGATACAAAACGCTTTCTATTTTGAATAAATATCTGGGAATCTAAGGGTGTATATTTCATAGTGAAAATATTTATTAATTGTAAGGGCAAGTTAATTAAAAAATGAATCCTTTAAGCGATCTTACCCCAACCAATTTTGCTTTTTTGGGTAATTAAATAGCTTCTAATAACAGCATTTTGAGGCAATTGAAGGGTGGGATCCTTTTCGCATATGTCATAAGCTGCTTGTCTTGCTTCTTCTAATGCTTTTTTATCATTAATAATGTTCGCTAATTTAAAATTTAGCGCACCACTTTGTCTTGTTCCATCAATATCTCCAGGCCCTCTAATTTCTAAGTCTTTTTCAGCAATAACAAAACCATCATTGGTAGAACACATAATTTTTAATCTTTCTTTTGCTTCCCTACCTGCTTTTACACTACTTAATAAAATACAATAACTCTGCTCCATTCCTCTTCCCACACGACCTCTTAATTGATGCAGTTGTGACAATCCAAATTTCTCTGCACTTTCTATAACCATTACACTTGCATTAGGCACATTCACGCCTACTTCAATGACAGTCGTCCCTACCAATATTTGTGTATCCCCCGTTTTAAAGCGATTCATATTGGTTTCTTTTTCTACACTACTTTGTCTACCATGCACCATACTTATTTTATAAGCGGGTGCTGGGAAAAAACTTTTTACTTGTTCATAGCCCTGCATTAAATCTTCATAGCTCAACTTTTCACTTTCTTCAATTAAGGGATATACATAATAGGCTTGCCTTCCTTTTACAATTTCAGTTTTTACAAAATCCATCACACTGGCTCTCGAAGTTTCATAACGGTGCACCGTTTTAATAGGTTGTCTTCCTGGAGGCAATTCATCCATCACACTATAATCTAAATCACCAAAAGCCGTCATGGCTAATGTTCTTGGAATAGGTGTAGCCGTCATCACTAATACATGCGGAGGGATGGTTGATTTTTTCCAAAGCTTTGCACGTTGCGCCACTCCAAATCGATGCTGCTCATCGATTACAGCCAATCCTAAATTTTTAAATTGAACCACATCTTCTATAATTGCATGTGTACCTACAACAAAATGTATATCATCCTCTAACAACCCTTTTAATATTCTTCTACGCTCTCCAATTTTTGTACTACCCGTTAACAATGCAATTTCAATAGGCATTTCTTTTAACAAGGCTGTTAAGCTCTCATAATGTTGCATGGCTAAAATTTCGGTAGGTGCCATCAAACAACTTTGATAACCATTATCTGCCGCAATAAGCATGGCCATTAAGGCAATCATTGTTTTTCCACTACCCACATCTCCCTGCAATAACCTGTTCATTTGATATCCCTTAGCAACATCTTGTCTTATTTCTTTAATCACTCTTTTTTGGGCCCCCGTTAATTCAAAGGGTAAATGCTTGCTATAAAATGTATTAAAATACGTGCCCACTTTTTCGAACAAATGACCCTTACTATTTTTATGTCTATCAATTTTTATTAAATTCAATCTTACTTGTGCAATAAATAATTCTTCAAAAATTAAACGGTCTACTGCTTTTTTATAATTGGCTAATGAAGATGGGAAATGTATTTGCCTATAAGCCTCCCATCTACCCATTCTATTTTCCAATAAATGTGCGGGTAAATTTTCTGGCAAATCGTTTTGACTTATTTGTTGAAATAACACTTGAGTTAATTTCCCAATTTGTTTTGCATTTAAACCGCGCGCTTTTAATTTTTCGGTAGAAGAATAAACAGGTTCTAACAAGGATTTTTGCGCCATGGTATTGGCTACATAGGGTTCTATTTCAGGATGCACTAATTGCGCCTTTCCATTAAAAAAACTAACCCTTCCAAATACCAAATAAGCCTGACCTTCGACTATATTTTTCTGCACCCATGTTATTCCCTGAAACCAAGCTAGTTCGATACTCCCCGTTTCATCCTTTAACTGAGTCACCATTCGTTTAGAGCGCTTTACACCAATAATATCTATACCCTGTAAAATCCCTTTTATTTGAATAAAATCCTGATCTGGGGTTATGGACGCAATGGTCATTACCTTGGTTTTGTCGATATGGCGATGTGGAAAATGATGTAATAAGTCGCCAAATGTGAATAAACTAAGCTCTTTTTTAAGCATATCGGCCCTCAAAGGGCCCACCCCTTTTAGGTATTCAATAGGATTAGATAAAAGAGAAGCTGTTGACAAACTAAATATTTTTAAATTCTGTACAAATATCCCAAAAAGATGGCAAAAAATGGGTTCCTGATTCATTATCTTCGCAGTTCTATGGAAAAGGAAATTGTATTAAGCGGAATTAGGCCTACAGGCTTCTTGCACCTAGGCAATTATT
>CAINWZ010000172.1 GCA_903854725.1 uncultured Bacteroidota bacterium | reverse complement strand
TATGTGCAATTAATTCATATCCATACCGAATTAGTTTTCCATTTTCACTTTCAACATGAATTTGATAGGGAGAAGCGCCCACCCAGGCAGAAGAATCAACAATAGTTGTTAATCTTTTATCCATAGCATTTTGATCCTTGATGCTGTTCTCTTGTAAGGTTCGATAAAAAATAAATGAAACAATTAGAAAGAACAAAATATAAGATAGGCGCTTAAACATGCATCAGTTTATTATAGGTGAAGTATTTTTTAATTTACTCCTGCTTTTAAATAACTCCAACCTGCTTCTTGCTTTAAAACCACTTCAGCCACTCCAGAAGGAACTGTAAAGACTTCTTTCAATAAGTCAGCTTTTTCTATATGATGTTTGCGCATAGAATTCTCACAGGCCGAAAATTGAACATTAGTTGTACTTAATTCAATTACTTCTTTGGCTAAATGAGTTTTAGCAGCAACAAGTAAGTCCAAAGCTTTACCATGTACTACCACTTCCACCATCACATTATTAGGCCATAATTTCTGTAAATTCTTAATATTCCCAATGGTGGAAGACCAGGCAGTTGTATCGGCTGTATTTAATTGAATGACTACTTTATGTTTAATCTCGCTATTTTGGGCATTAGCTGTAGTAAAAACACCCCAAAAGGAGAGCAGTAAAAGAAGAAAGCTTAGTTGTTTTTTCATGATTAAATGTTTATATGAATGTAAGTAAAAATCTAAATACCAGCAAGTTGTGGAAGTTACGTTGAATTAGAAAGTACAAATTAGTCTCTAATTGCGTAAAATGAGACTATCAAATAGACAAATTATGGCATTTTGATAATTACCATTTGGTAAATAGTTGTCGAATTGTATTTTTGATCATATTCTTTACTAATTTTAATTAAGATCTTAAATAATGAAATCTAACATATGAGAAAAATACATCTATTAGTGCTTTTGATCCTTATTGGATCTGCCAGTTATGGCCAGAACCTAGGTTTAGTTTTGAAAGGTTCTACCTCAGGGGTGGGAGCCGACCTTGCCTATCGTATTAACCCAAAATGGTTGGTAAAAGTAGGAGCAGAGAGCTTCAACTTTGAATTTCTAACCAATGTAACGAGTGCTGATTTGAATGTTGATATCAATTCAAAAATTGTAACAGGTTCTTATTCATTGTTAGTTGATTATCAGATATATAAAAAATTATATATAAGTGGTGGAGTACTGATGAATAATTTTAGCACTAAGGTGAAAGGAAGTTTACAAAGTGACTATAAATTTGGCGACATCATTGTTAGCAAGGAAAAAGTGGGTACCATCGAGTGGGATGTGAAGCCAGAAAGAACAATTGCACCTTATTTGGGATTGGGCATTGGGAATAATATCAATAGTAAGAAAAAAGTAAATTTAAGTGTAGAAGTAGGTGGCATATTTCAAGGGGCTCCTAAATTTCAAATTCAATCAGACGGAATTTTTGAATCTAATAGCGATGCGAATTTTAACCAAGCAGGAAGCTTAGAGCAAAGCTTATCAAAATTTCAAATATATCCTGTGCTTAAAATTAATTTAGGCATAAGACTATCTCAATCAAAGAATTCAAAAGAAAAATTAAAAAAATTACCAATAGCTAATTAAAATACTATGAAAAATAAAATTATATTATATACTTGTTTCTTAGCGCTAATAAATAGCTTTTCTAGTTGTTCCATTGATGATATTACCACAGATAAAACAACGGGAGAAAAAAAATCATTTATAATGATTAACAATAGTATTATTAAAACAACTTTTCAAATAAGATTATTTGATGATGCTACCAATGCATTAATCACGAAGCCTATGGTGGTTGTTATTGCATCTAATAAGAAATTAGTAGATTTAGAAGGAATTTATACAAATAAATTTACAACCAATAACGGAATTATAAATTTTGGTATAGACCCAAATTATGCAATTTCAATTACAGATACATTAAAACTAAATATAGTCTCTACGAATGAGAATGGCGAATACATGCCTATCATTAAAAGAGTAAACCTTGCTAAAGTCACTAATAAAATAGTGGTCTTGTATCATTCTGCTAGTTCAAGAAATGCCTTAGCTTCCAATTCAGATAAAGCCAATTTTAGTATCCAAGCCAATGTAGCTTCAGGAACTTCGCCCACTTATATTTCTTTAAATGGACAAAAATATGGCAACCCTGATTATCCACTTTGGAATGTTACTCCTTATTTTACAAAAAATAATAATGATGATAGTTGGGTTAATTTTTATATGAAAAAGAATTCAGGTAATTTTACTAGTGATATAGTTGCTGAAGTCAAATTTTCTGACGCACTTGATAAAAATACTAGAACTGGGGCTATTGAAATTGTTTATCCATCAGGTGATTATGTGTTACAATATACTGATGGCAAATATGAAACTTGGATAAATAATATACAGACTATTGGAAAAAATTCTAATAGTGGCTTTCTTACAATTCCCAAAAATACCGAAATATATTTTTTAGCTGAAGGTTCACAAAAAGTCAATTCCGACTTAAATTTTTGTACTGCTGGTTTTAATTTTTCTTTTGCTGGCATAGATGCTACAGCAAAGCCAGAATTTGCCTATAAAACTTCACGTACTACGCTAGAAGGAAAAACATATACTCAAACTATTGGTTTAGC
>CAINWZ010000171.1 GCA_903854725.1 uncultured Bacteroidota bacterium | reverse complement strand
CGTATTTGCTTAATGGTAAAAGGGAACCCAATCACCAAATCAAGATTAGAAGCGGCAGGTTGTAAAGTAATTGAATATGAAGGAGCAGAAATTAGCGTGAAAGGAGGAGGTGGTCCTACTTGTTTGACAAGACCTATTTCACGTGACTAATTCTCGAAATTATTTATTCCAATCCCATAATACGATATCCCAAGCAGCACCACCATAGCCAATGGTATGTATAATTTCAAAACCTGTTTTTAGATGAGCTTTGATGGATCTAGGATTATCCTGTGCTACATCGGTAATACAATAAGTATATTCCTTTTGTAATTCAGTTTTAAAAAAGGCATACATTTTTTGTACCAGCCCCTGCCCACGAAAATTTTTTCCTACACAAAGTTGACCTACTAAAACATAATTACACTTTTTAAGTGGCTCATTGTTAAAGCTAAGTTTATCTACCTCGTCAAATAAGCTATCCAATAAAGGATGTCCTCCATAGGTCGATTTGAGCGCTACCATTGCATAGCCTACTACCTTATCACCATCTTTAGCAATGACAGAGGGGCTTGCCTCATTCATTTGTTTTAAAAATTCAAAACTATACTCTGCAGTTACAAATCCTTCGGTTGCCGCTTCTTCAGGACTAATTAACTTTTTTAAATTATCTCTTTGTAATAATCGAATGCCTTCTATTTCTACATCATTACTTACGCGTATAATTTCAACCATTTTTATTTTTTTTATTTTTCTTTTTTTATGAATTGAATTATTATAATCTTCCTTCTTTACAATCTTTTACTTTTACTTATAAAATTGTACAATTCATATTTGACTCCTATTTTTAGTTGAGCACTATAAATGCTGTTCACGCCAGAAGCAAAATAGGCCACCAAACTAGCTAGTCCAATATACATGCCCGCTTGCATGCCAAATAGCTCAATACCCAATATAACCGATGCGATAGCACAATGCGTAGCCCCCGCAAATACAGCCACAAAGCCCATTCCGGCAAGTAAACCCATGGGGATTGGTATAAACCATATTAAAATATTACCCAAAGTGGCGCCTATAAAAAATAGAGGTGTTACTTCTCCGCCTTTAAAGCCTGCGCTTAAAGTAAAACTTGTTAGCAGCAATTTTATGGCAAAGTCAAAATGACCAGCGGGTGTAATAAAAGCATCTACAATAGATGGTATCCCTAGTCCAATATATTTGGTGGAATTAGCTACCACAATAAATAAAGCAATAAAAATTCCGCCCACAAAAGGCCTTAATGGAGCAAATTTAATTTTTGAAAATAGTTGTTCAAAAATTTTACCTGTATAAATAAAAATAAAAGCAGTTACACCAAAAATAAGTCCTGCAACAATGGTCCATAGTAAAGTAGCCAATGAAATAGCAGGAAAACTTATTATACTATAATTGGCATGATGAACATGCCAAGCTAAACAAGTGTAATGGGCAATATAGGCAACGATAAAACTTGAGACTATGTCTGTACTTTTTACGCTTTTAAAACTCATAATTTCTAAAGCGAAAACTGCACCCGCAATGGGTGTGCCAAACACCGCAGCAAAACCTGCGCTCACGCCCATGATTAACAAGGTCTTTCTGGCCGTTGTATCTAATGTAAATAAGCTTGTGAATTGATCGGCAATGGCTCCCCCCATTTGCACAGCAGTGCCTTCTCTACCTGCAGAACCACCAGCAACATGTGTTAAAAGCGTACTTGTAAAAACTAGTGGCGCCATCATGAATGGAATCTTTTTTGAATCAGTATGGTTATCGGCTTCTTGGTGTGATTCTAAAATTAAATTATGTCCTTTGATACTTTCTGTTCCATAGTAGTGATAGGCTAATCCAATAGCCAAACCTGCAAAGGGTAAAAAATTCACCACCCATATATGAGAAGAACGCCATAAAGTTACCTGGTCCAGTGAACTTAAAAATAGTGCAGTGGTTGAACCTACTATCCCACCTACTAACATGCTAATAGCCAGCCATTTTAGTAGACCTGAAAAACTAATGTTTAATTTTTTCGTTTTATTATGCTTTATCTCCATTTGTTTTTTTGCTGTCTTTCTTAGTGAGCATCACAATGGCAATGATTACCCAAATAATATTTACCATCATAGAAGGGTAAGCTTGATGATAATAGGTGTTTACAACAAAAAATAAGCCACCTACAATATTAGCTATAACATACAATTTACTATTGGCTGCTAATCTTCCTGTAATATTTAGGGCATAGGATCCTACTATTAACACTGAGGCAATCCAACCTAAAACTTCTATCAGTATACTCATGCAATAAAATTAAGTTAAATAGCCGTATAGGCACTATTAATTTGCTGTTTAAACTTCAAACAAAATCCAAAATATTGCCTAATTTTAGGTTGTATGGAAAAATCATATAAGAAACTACTAGAAAACAATAAAAAGTGGGTAGCAGACCAATTGGCTTTGGATCCTGTTTATTTTCAAAAACTAGCCAACAGTCAAAATCCAGAATATTTATGGATTGGTTGTTCTGATAGTCGAGTTCCAGCGAATCAAATTACCGGCACTTTACCAGGCGATATTTTTGTACACCGTAATATTGCGAATATGGTTATTCATAGCGATATGAATATGCTAAGTGTACTTTCCTATGCAGTAGAAGTGTTGAAAGTAAAACATATTATTGTTTGTGGTCACTATGGCTGTGGAGGTGTACTTGCCGCCATGGAAAATAAACAATTTGGATTGATTGATAATTGGCTAAGACATATTAAAGATGTTTATCGTTTACATTTTAAAGAGCTCGATTCCATTACAGATACTAAATTAAGAGCTAATAGATTAGTGGAATTAAATGTAATAGAACAAGTACAAGATTTAGGAAAAACATCAATCGTACAAAATGCATGGAAAAGAGAACAGCCTTTGCATTTGCATGGCTGGGTATATGATGTAAAAGATGGCATTATAAAAGATTTAGATGTCAATTTTAAAGGCACCAGTGACCTACATAGCGTTTTCCATTTAGATTAATTTTATAGCAAGTTTTTTTAACTATATTTTACTTTGACGATATTTTTTTAATGATTTAATTTTCAACAATGAAAAATTTTATTCTATCTATTCTTTGTCTATTAGTTTTTTCTGCACAATCGCAAACCTATACACCTACTAAAGCAAATATTATTGCAAGAACAACTTTCCAAGATAATAAGTTTGGCATGTTTATACATTGGGGCGCTTTCAGTGTACTGGGCGATGGAGAATGGGTAATGAACAATAAAGAAATTAACAAAGACGATTATAAAAAATTAACTAAAGTATTTAATCCCGTTGATTTTGATGCAGCTAAATGGGTTAGCACTGCAAAAAATGCAGGCATGAAATACATAGTACTTATTACAAGACATCACGACGGTTTTTCTAATTGGGACACGAAGCAATCTGATTGGAAAATTACCAATACGCATTATAAACAAGACCCTTTAAAATTACTGGCTGCTGAATGTAAAAAGCAAGGCATTAAATTAGGATTTTATTATTCTTTATTGGATTGGACTAGAGACGATTACCCCTATGAAACAGGTAGAACAGGAAAAAAATCGGGAAGAACTGCAAAGAGTAATTATGATGCTTATTTGAAATTCATGAAGGGTCAATTAACAGAACTTCTTACTAACTATGGAGATATTTCTTGTATTTGGTTTGATGGTCATTGGGATCAAACCAATCCAGAAGGTTCGAAAGATAGAAGCTCTCGCATTAACTGGAAGTATGATGAAATTTATAGTTTAATTCATAAACTACAACCTGCTTGTATGATTGGAAACAATCATCATCTTGATCCTATCCCTGGTGAAGATTTTCAAATGTTTGAGCAGGACTTACCTGGACAAAATTCTTCTGGCTTAAGTTTTCAAACCGCTTCTGCCTTGCCTTTGGAAGCATGTATTACGATGAATGATGCTTGGGGTTTTAAGATTACCGATCGTAATTACAAAACCTATAACAATATTATTCAAACCCTAGTAGGGGCTGCAGGTCGTAACGCTAATTTATTATTAAATGTAGGGCCCATGGCCAATGGAGAAATACAAGCAGAATTTAGAGACACCCTGGCCTTAGTAGGCAAATGGGTTAAAAAATTTGGAGCTAGTATTTATGGTACAAGAGGCGGTCCTTTAGGCCCACAAATTTGGGGAGTAACCACACAGGATTCAAAACATGTTTATGTACATATTTTGAATAAGAGAAATCAAAGCGGCTTGTTTATTCCAGGAAGTTATAAGGTGCAAAAAGTAGGCCTTATGGGTACTAATACCAGCCTTCCATTTAGTGTAAGGAAAAATGGAGTTTTAATTGATGCACGTACAGTAACATTGTCAGGCCCTGATACCGTTATTGCTATTGATTTTCAATAAGTTATTAAATATTTATTGTATTCCTAGAGTTAATATTAAGTTCACACTGAGGTAACATTCCGGTAACATTGAAGTCTAATATTTGCGGTATAAATAATTATACTGTGAAAAGGTTATTAATACTCATTGGATTTATTGGAATTGCAACTATATCTCAAGCTCAAAAAGCTAAATTGACTGGTAAAATTACCAGTACAAAAAATGAAGCACTTGCAAGTGTTTCACTTACTTTAAAATCAGACAAAACACAAATTGCTAAAACAGATATTGAAGGAAGATATAGTTTTACGATTGATGTAGCTAAGAACTATACATTGGTTTTGACTTATGTAGGATACAAAAACAAAACCGTTCAAGATATTAAAGCGACTACTGCAGGCGAAGAAGTAGAAGTAGATGTTTTATTAGAAGAAGCGAATTCAAAATTAGCAGATGTAACTGTTTCTGCAAATAGATCTTCTAATAAAGGGGCTACAGACAATGCCTTAATTTCTTTTCAAAAGAATACCAATACAGTCGCTTCAGTTATTTCAGCAGAGACTATTAAAAGAAGTCCAGATAGAAATACTGCAGAAATTTTAAAAAGAACTTCAGGAGCTTCTATTCAAGAGGGTAAATATATTATTGTAAGAGGATTGGCTGATCGATACAACCAAGCCATGTTAAATGGTATATTATTAACAAGTACCGAGCCTGATCGTAAAACTTTTTCTTTTGATTTATTCCCTTCTCAAATTATTGATAATATTATTATCAATAAAGCCTTTGTTCCTGAATTACCAGGTGAGTGGGCGGGTGGTTTAATTCAAGTAAATACTAAAGATGTGCCTTCTAAGAATTTCTTTAATATTCAATTAGGTACAAGTGCTAATAGTTTAATTACGGGTAAAGATTTCTTCAAAGACAAAGGTGGTAAAACAGATTGGTATGGAGTGGATGATGGAACTAGATCATTACCAACTGGCTATACTACTAAGTCTAATTTTGACACTTCAAGCATGACTGCTAAAACAGCATTAGGCAAAACAATGTCAAGTAATTGGTCGCCTGAAAGAATTACAGCTAAGCCTAATATTAGTCTACAAATGAATGGTGGCTTTGCAGGAACCTTATGGGGCAAGAAAATTGGCGGTACCATTGGTATCAGCTATGCAAATGCATATCGTTTTCAAGATAATACAAACAATCAAAATCAATTATCTAATGTAGGCTTCTCTCCTTATGT
>CAINWZ010000170.1 GCA_903854725.1 uncultured Bacteroidota bacterium | reverse complement strand
TCATAAGGCAATGTAATGGAAGCTTTAAAAGGGGTGCCCCTACAAGTAATAGGTAAAGTAACTATTCCATACTTATTAACCACCGTTAATTGCTGGTTTAAATCTTTCACATTGGTGCCCGCATTATATCCATAAGTCTCAACATTACCATACCCATAGGCAATAGCATTAAAACCAGAGTCTGAAGAAATGGTATGTGAACCTGTGGTTAATAATGGTTGAAAATATAAATAATTGGTATCTGCAGGATGTGCAATGGAGCCCGTCAAAGCCACACCATCAATTTTCAATGTGCTTGCTCCATTTTTGGGTATTACAATATTTACATAATGTGCATAGATAGCTGCATTGCCTGTTGAATTAATGGTAACCTTATCAATAGTTTGTTCAATGGGGCTTAAGTAAATCATTTCGGGATCTCCATTACTAGTAACAACCTGACCTGTATTACTTAAAGGTTGTCCTGCTATACTAAAACCAAGGTTAAAACAACTTGAAGTAGTGGTGATATATTGAGCAACCATTATAGGCAAATCTGATACAATAGAATTAGCGGTACTACTTGTAAATTCATAATAAAAATTATTAATTAAACTAGTATTAGCAAGTGCCAATCCATTTACTTTCACAACTGTTTTAGGATCACTAACTGCAATACGATAATAGTTATTAGGCATTTTGTTAGTAGGAACCGTTAAATATTTTCTACCCCAAGCATTCGAAGGAAATGCTTGTTGAATATAATTATCTGCACTACCTGCCCCACCAGTACTACAGTTTAAGCTTAATTTTCCCGAGCCAGAAAAAACGGCAATTTTTTTACAAGCACTTGTCGCTGTAGCCACCGACCTAATTCTTGTACCTGTTAGATCCTCCCCTTTATAAGGATTCGTAGTGCTAGTTACTTTACCAAAAATATTATATACCTCTCCCTTATTTAATAAAACTCGAATAGTGTCTCCTTTAAGATTATTGAAAGTATTAGCACTAGGTATAATTTCAATATTAGTATTATCTTCTGTTGCAATAACATAAGAGTAACAATATGAGTTTGCACTATTTGAAACTTGTGTGAAGTTGATAGAATAATAATCACGCGCTAATGTGGTAACTGGAAATAATAAACTGGCGCCAGAAATACTCCCATTATAAATATGCGCATAGGCAATAATATTTGCATCTGCCACAACATGAATTCCTTTTATGGATATTCCTTCTTTGGTAAGTCTAGCATCTTCTGCTCCATATTTAGGCAAGGTATCAGAAACAGTTACTTTATTGGCAATTACCTGATAGGTTCTTTTCCAAACTGGTGAGGTATTGGGAATTTCGACTGTAACGGTTGCATTGCGATCTGAAGTAAAATATAAAACCATATTTTGAGTACCCCCTGTGATTGTATCCTCTATACCTCTTGCATTATACATATTCACATGAGAACCATACCCCACCCAAAACTCTTTGCCCTTATTGGAGAAATCTTGACTAAACCCCGAAATGGATTTCGTAACGATAATAAGTATTAAAATAAATTTATATACGAAATAGCGCATTCATTTATGATTAAGAGATACTCATAAATTTAATTAAAATTATCATCAGAAACGATAAAATTAGAGCTATTATCCCTTCTCGAAAGGAAGGGCTTCTAACCATTCAATTAATTGTTTGGCAAAGTACTTGTTAATGCTTGCACTTATATTTTGATCCTTGTTCCAAAACGTAAGCATTTTGTTATCCATATTGATATTGTCTTTGGAAAATATATAAAAACCACTATTCCAAGTAATGCTCTTTTGATCCTCATCAATTACTGCAACCCCTGCTTTTAAATTTTTGATCAATAAAGCAAGATTGACCTTATTTGTAATGTTAATGGTATCAGACTCTTGCTTATAAATATATTTTTGATTCTTAAACACAATTTGAAGTGCAAAATCATTTTGACCATTGGCCGACGTTATTTTAGAATAAGTACAGTTTAGTACGCCAATCATTTCTTGCGCTACTACTTCTACATTGGAAGGTGTATTCGCAAGATTACCTTGGCTAAATAATGGAGTGGCAAAGAAAAAGAAAAATAGCGTAAATAGGCTTTGGGGGGAAAGCTTTTGCATTTGGTATAATTTGTGCACGAAAATAAAGGTATAATCTATATTTATAGCTAGAAATGTGATAATTTTTTGATAAAAAGTAATTGATTATCAATAATTTATATTTATTTTTAATATGATTTTCTTTATTTAATGTTCCTTTAATAAAGTCCTAAACTATTTAACCTATAACTTGTTTAATTATTATAGTTAGCTAATTATTAAAAGATGTACAAATCCATTAAATTGTAACATAAAATAACACATTGAAACTATTATTTATATCTGTTGGCAAACCACATGAACCCTATATCAAGGAGGGGGTTCTTACCTTTACCCAAAGAATTAGCCATTACTACCCTGTTGATTGGCAATTAATAGCTCCAGCCAAAGTCACTGAACCGGTATTAATTAAAAAAGCAGAAGCAGTAAGTATTCTTAAAGCAATACAACCCACCGATGTACTTATACTTTTGGAGGAAACTGGCAAAATGTTAAGCTCCCCTGGACTAGCTAAACTAATTCAACAAAAAGCCAACCAAAGCGCGCAACGCATAGTGTTTTTAATTGGTGGTGCTTATGGAGTGGATGAGGAAATAAAAAAACGAGCACAATTTAGTTGGTCTTTATCTGAACTTGTATTTCCTCATATGCTTGTTCGTTTAATTTTAACAGAACAGGTTTACCGAGCTTGTAGTATCTTGGCCAATGAAAAGTACCATCATCAATAATATTATTTTTTTATGAGCATCACTTTATACATCACTATTATTACTGTCGCTATTTCAATTGCTGCTATGTATAATGATGCGCTTATGGAAAAACTAATATTTCACCCTTATACAGTTCATCATCATAATGAATGGTACCGATTTTTCACCTCCGGATTTATTCATGCAGATTTTATGCACCTTGCCTTTAATATGTTTTCCTTTTATATGTTTGGAGATTATATTGAGCAATATTTCACCATGATATTCGGCAGATCTGGCGGTTCAATGTATATTATATTATACGTTTCCTCTTTGCTTATTTGTTTAATTCCTACTTACCTCAATCATTTTAAACAATATAATTATCGCAGCTTAGGAGCTTCTGGCGCGGTTTCCGCAATTGTATTTGTGGGTATTTTTTTACAACCTACTATGCAAATAGGATTTTTTATTATTCCTCCTATTATTCCGGGTTTTATTTTCGGGCCTATTTATCTAGGACTAACTGCTTATCTATCTAAAAATGGGCAAAGTGGCATTAACCATAGCGCCCATTTATGGGGATCACTTTATGGCGTAGTATTTTTAATTATTACTAGCTATTTTATTGGAAACTTTAATGTGGTAAGCTCCTTTGTAGAGCAAATTAGGATTTATCTAATGCGGTAATCACTAACACAGATTGGGTATTAGCTGTTATTTTAAATCGGTCGTCTAATCTATGACCTACTACCCAAACTAACTTATCCCCCATGGCTATAACGGCAACTTTTTGCTTTGCAGCAGGACTTAATTTTAATCCCCCTAAAAAGTGATTCAGTTTTTTCTTTTTACGTAATCCTAATGGATAAAAATAATCTGTTGGCTGCCAGGTTCTAAATAACAAAGGCCACTCAATTTTATCTGCATCTATATAGGCATAGTTTGCTTCTTTTTGAATCTCACCCATCGAAGCAACTTCTTTCATTTCAAAATGCAATTTTCCACTATTTATTTGTAAATCTCCTTCTGCTACATGAATTACAATATGTTCTTTTTCGGATGCATTAGAAATAATTTGTATCGAATCATTATACTTTATAAACCGATGCGTGGGGGTAGCGATATATGCCCCATTACTTGCTATTAATAATTTATGTACTTCTGCTATTTGTTGCGGCTTAAACCCATAGGCTTTAATAAGACCCCAAGTATAGGTAAAATTATTATGCACTTTTTTCCAATGACCTATAGGGATGGTCAAAATTCCTTTTTGCATGCGAAGCCCCTTTTTCCAAAAGTCTGCAACAGTAGTTGCTACAATGGCCTCTGACTCTTTTAATCTATTAATAGTATCAAGTACATTATGAGTCATGTTGGGAATCACTTCCTGAATCAACGGAATAATTTTAAGTCGAAATAAATTACGGGTATAATCATCTTTGCTATTAGAACTATCTTCTACAAAATCTAAGCTGTTATCTTTTGCGAATTGATAAATTTGCTCTTTAGAAAAATTGAGTAAAGGTCTAATGAGTAATAAAGAATCGACTCTTGTTTCAGGGATCCCCGTTAAACCATGCAAGCCGGTACCTCTGGCTAATTGCATAAAAACAGTTTCAACTTGATCATCGGCATGATGCGCCGTAACTAATACTTTTTTAGGCAAAGTATTGGTTGACAACAAGGTACTAAACCAGGCATATCTCATTTCTCTAGCCGCTTCCTGTATACCCATTTTATAAGTTTGGGCATAGGCTGCGGTTTCAAATTTATTTAGATGCAATGGAATGGTATACTTTGCTGCAAAATCTTTTACAAAACTTTCATCTCTTGTACTTTCATCTCCTCTTAATTGAAAATTAGCATGCGCAATACTACAATCTGCTCCCGCTTTATGCATAAGATAGGCTAATACAATACTATCTACCCCTCCGCTTACAGCAATAATGAAATGTACTTTTTTAAGTGAATGCGCTGGAAATTTTTTCTCCCAATTTTTTGTAAAGGTTTCGAGCGTTAACATGCAATTGAATTGTATTTGTTATTTTTTTTGCTCTTTAGCCCAAGCATCTTTAAGCGTCACAGTTCTATTAAATACAAGCGAATTCTTTGTGCTAGTTTGATCCTGATAAAAATACCCCTTTCTTATAAATTGAAAACGCAAATCTAAAGGATCCGTTAACAAAGCAGGTTCGGCCCATGCATTGGTTTTTGTTAAAGATTGCTCATTTATATAATCCTTAAAATCTCCTTCTGCACCAGCAACATCTTCTACTTTAAATAAACGATCATATTCATTCAATACCACTGGCACTGCATGTTTAGCACTTACCCAATGCAATGTTCCTTTTACATGTATGCCTGAAGTATCAGACCCGCTTTTACTCTCAGGTACATAGGTTACATATACTGTTTGCACAACACCCGCTGCATCTTTTTCAAAGCTTTCACATTTTACAATATAAGCACTCTTTAAACGTACCATTAAGCCAGGCCCAAGTCTAAAATATTTTTTAGTAGGTTCTTCCATGAAATCGCCCCTTTCTATCCATAATTCTTTGCTAAAGGGAACCGCTCTTACTCCTCCTTCAGGATCTTCTGGATTATTTTCTGAATGCAATATTTCTTCACCCTTCTCATAATTTGTAATCACTAATTTAATGGGATCTGTTACCACCATTCTTCTTTGTGCAATTTTATTCAAGTGTTCTCTTACACAAAATTCCAATAAACTAAAATCAATAATATTTTCTCTTTTCGCAACGCCAATTCTTTCGCAAAAGTCTCTAATGCTTTCTGGGGTATAGCCTCTTCGACGCATACCGCTTATGGTAGGCATACGTGGGTCATCCCAGCTATCAACATGATGCTCTTGCACCAGTTGCAATAACTTACGTTTACTTAAAATAGTATAGGTAATATTTAAACGAGAAAATTCATATTGTTTGGATGGATAAATACCTAAATTTTCAATGCCCCAGTCATACAATGCTCTATGAGGAATAAATTCCAAAGTGCAAATGGAATGGGTGATATTTTCAATGGCATCGCTTTGGCCATGTGCAAAATCATACATTGGATAGATACACCATTTATCGCCCGTACGGTGATGATGCGCTTTTTTAATGCGATATAAAATTGGGTCTCTCAAAAGCATATTAGGATTGGCTAAATCAATTTTAGCTCTTAACACTTTTGCACCATCTGCATATTTACCTTCTTTCATATTAGTAAATAATTCCAAATTTTCTGCAATGCTTCTGTTCCTAAATTCATTTCCTGTTCCTGCTGCAGTAGGTGTCCCTTTTTGTAAGGCTATTTCTTCCGGACTGCTATCATCTACATAGGCTAATCCTTTCTCAATTAATTGAAC
>CAINWZ010000169.1 GCA_903854725.1 uncultured Bacteroidota bacterium | reverse complement strand
TTTTTATATGAAAAATAATTTCAACAAAATCACTAAAATGTTCTTAGCAATTGGAACCATAGCGATGCTATTCGGTTGCTCTAAAACATTCTTAGATCAAAAGCCTTTCAACTCTGTAGTATTATCAGAGGCTATTAAAACGGAAGATGATATGAGTACAGCATTGACTGGCTTATACTCTTCTTTAAGAGCTACCGATTTTTATGGTAGAACGTATACCATCAAAGGCGATTTAATGGCTGATAAATGTTTCCTATCTTCTTCCAATTCTGGAAGATATGTATCATTTAACTTGTACAACTTTACAAAGACAGATGGTTATGCATCTGCCATATGGTCAAATGGATACAACGCCATTAAGAATGCCAACTTTATTATTAATGCTGGTTTAGATCCTGCAGCTAATCCAAATGTAAGTCAGCTAATGTCTGAGGCGTATGCTATTAGAGGATTGATCTATTTTGACTTAGTAAGAAACTTTTCTTTGCCTTATACAACCGATCCAACAAGCGCAGGTGTTCCTATTGTAACTAAGTTTGATGTGAACTCTAAGCCTGCAAGAAATACAGTCGCTGAAGTATATGCACAAGTCATTGCTGATTTAACAAAAGCAATTTCTTTGGCTAAATATAACCAAGGACAAACCATGAACTTTACACTTACTGCAAAAACAAGAAGTTTAAATTCTTCCTTTATGACTAAGTATGCAGCTGAAACAGTTTTAGCTAGAGTATACCAACATAAAGGAGATTGGGCGAATGCAAAAGCTGCTGCAAGTGATGTAATTGCGAATAGCGGTTTCACATTGGTAACAAGTGCTAATGTTATTTCATATTGGAAAGGTGCTGCGCCATTAACTGGCAAAACTGAAACCATGTTCGAAGTAACAAGTGATGCAAATAACCAAGTAGGTGATGGTACTTTAGCTGTATTCTTAATTGGTAAACCAGGCGGCGGTGCTTATGGCGACATGTTAGCTACTAAAGCTTTCTATGATACCTATACTGCAACTGATACAAGAAAAGGGTTAATTAGCCCAGAAGTAAGATCTGGTCAATTAGGTACAGCGCATTATGTTGCTAAGTATCCTATTGATAACGTAAACTTAGATGACGTTAAAATTGTTCGTTTCTCAGAAGCGTATTTAATTTTAGCAGAAGCGTATTATAACTTAGGTGATATTACCAATGCAAATGCTACTTTAAATAAGTTTGTTATTAATAGAGATCCAAAGGCAGTTTACGCTAGCGCTGGTTCTCAAGTATTAGCAGATATTTTAGAAGAGCGTTCTAAAGAGTTTGCATTTGAGGGTTACAGATTTTGGGATTTAACAAGATTGGGTTACACTTTTGTTAAGCCTCAAGGCCAAGATGCTACCAATGCTGTTTCTACTAAGATCACAGTTGCCCCAGGAAATACAAACTTGATATTCCCAATACCTAACGATGAAATTTTGGTTAACCCGAACGTTAAACAAAACGCTGGTTACTAATATTTTATAGAAATATTTTACAAGCCTCCCCCAATCTTTGGGGGAGGCTTTTTTTATGCAAATTGCCTAGTAAGATCATCAACATATGTTATTAGTACCCTTGTAATTTTTATATAGTATTGCAAGACAATAGGTTATAAAGAAAAAATGATAATTTTTATAAAATTTCTTCAACAAGTTAGTCATATGGGTAAAAATTCAATTTCAACTAAATATCTGTAACTTTACTTTTAGTAATTAAAATCAATTAATATGAGAAAATTTGTCGCAATCCTTTTATGCGCATTTTTGACTGTAACGCAAGTTGCTGCTCAAAATAAAATCATCAAAGGAAAGGTTACTGAAGATGGGAAAAAACCAATTTCAAATGCTTCAGTCTTAGTGAAAGGTACTACAACAGCTACTAAAACTAATGAAGAAGGTAATTTTTCAATAACAATACCTGTTAATGGAAAAGTATTAAAATTCAGTTCTTTAAATTTTGAAGACCAAGAAGTTAATATCGGTTCAAAAACTGAAATTAATGTAGTATTGGTATCAACTGTTTCTGATTTACAACAAGTAATTGTAACAGGATACGGTACTACTAAAAAGGCTACTAACACAGGTTCAATTGCTACAGTTAAGGCTGCAGATATTGAGAATTTACCTTTTAGTTCGGTAGATAAAGCACTTCAAGGTAAAGTGGCAGGTTTACAATCTGTTGCTTCTTCAGGACAACCAGGTGCTAGCCAAGCTATTTTAATTCGTGGTGCAAGTTCAATTACAGCAAGCAATTCTCCATTATGGGTAATCGATGGAGTTCCTGTAAATGCTGGAGATGCCTCACGTTTACAAACCACAGGTAACTTATTAAGTACTTTGAATCCTAACGATATTGAAAGCATTTCTGTATTAAAAGATGCTGCTTCACAATCAATTTATGGTAGCCGTGCAGCTAATGGAGTTATTGTTGTTACCACTAAAAAAGGAAAAAGCGGAAAAACTAAATTTAGATTTGATACAGAATTGGGTCAGTCAGATGTAGCCTATCAAAATGAAAAATATAAGCCATTAGATGCAAATGAATATATTAATATAACACGTGAGGGTATGGTAAATGCAGGTTATACTGCAGCGCAAATTAATAGTACCGTAAGTTCTTTAGGAGAAGGTAATGGTATTAATTACAATTGGTATGATAATATCATGCGTGTTGGTCAACAAAAACAATACAACTTAAGCGCTGAAGGTGGAAATGATAAAACAACCTTTTTCTTGTCTGGTGGACATTTTGCACAAGAGGGTACTTCTTTAAATTCGCAGTTAAAAAGAAACAATGTAAATGTTAGAATTACCAATAAGGCAACAGACAAATTAACCATTGGTCTTAATTTAAATGCTGGTAATGTGAATCAACGTGCACCGTTAAATGGTGGTGCTTTTGGTAATCCATTATTAAGTACTTATTTCTTATTACCAACGTATTCGGCTTTCAAACCAGATGGTAGCTATAACTATGTATTAAATGGCGGGTTACATAATACAATAGCATTAGCAGAATTGGATAAGCGTTTTTTACGTCAAACAAGTGCTAGAGGTAGTTTAACAGGAGAATACAAAATCCTTGATAATCTTAAATTTAGATCTGTTTATGGTATTGACTATAATGCACTAGAAGAAGATCAATACAATAACCCACTACATGGTGACGGCTTAGCTTCTAATGGCCGTGCATTTGCTTATTATACTCGTTACTTTAATTATGTTTGGACAAACACTTTAGATTTACAACAGAATATAACACGTAATGGAGATCTTTCTACTTCTACTCAGATTGGTTATGAAGCGCAGAAGTCGGCAGGTTATTTTTCTTCATTGCAATCTCAGCAATTCCCTCCATCATTGTCTTTGACTTATCCAGCTTCTGGTGCAAGTCCTACGACGGCTAGTGCTACTATTTCTGATTACACTTTTGAATCACAATTCGCCTCAACTAACTTAAATTATAAAAATAGATTTGTATTATCTGGAAGCTTCCGTCGTGATGGTTCTTCTCGTTTTAGTGCAAAAAATAGATATGGTAATTTCTGGGCATTGGGTGCAACATGGAACATTGACAGAGAGGAATTTATGGTTAACAATACTTTGTTTGATCAGTTAAAACTTCGTGGTTCTTATGGAGTGAACGGTAACGCTGGAATTGGTAACTATGACGCTCCTGCTTTATATGGTTTTGGTTTTAACTACAATCAATTACCAGGTTCTGGACCTACTAACGTGGGTGATGAGAACTTAACATGGGAATTGAACAAACCAATGAATATTGGACTTGACTTTAGTGTATTAAAAAATAAAGTCAATGTAACTATTGATTATTATATAAGAAAATCTGAAAACTTATTATTAAGTGTGCCTTTATCAAGTACCTCTGGTTTTGGTTCTGCCACTAGAAACATTGGGTCTATGGAAAATAAAGGAGTTGAGATTTCTTTAAACTTAATTCCTGTTCAAACAAAAGATTTCCGTTGGGATGTAGATTTCAATTTTGCTAATAACAAGAATAAAATCACAAGCTTACCTGGCCATGCTGATATATTAAGTGGAAACTTTATTATTCGCGAAGGGCAGAGTTTAAATACTTTCTTCTTACGTGAGTGGGCTGGTGTTGACATTGCAACTGGAGATCCACAATGGTATTATACCGATAAGCATCAAGCATCTTCTAATATATATCCTGGTGCTAATGCGCGTATTTTAGCAGGACAGGCATTGCCGAAGTTTTTTGGATCCTTAACAAATGCCCTTACTTATAAAGGCTTTAATTTGAGTGCTCAACTTTATTATAATTTTGGCAATCAAGTGTTTGACACTTGGAGGGGATATTATTTAGGTTCTGGATTTGGCGCAACGTTTAATAAAGTTAAACGTCAATTAGACGCTTGGAGACAACCAGGAGATAAAACTGATGTACCTAAATATGTTTATAATGGTAACAAAAACTTTAATAGTGGTTCTACTTACAACTTGAATGATGGAAGCTTTGTTCGTGTTAGAGATATTCAATTAGGATATACGCTACCTAAATCATATGCAGATAAGCTAAAAATTGGGAATGCAAACATTTATGTTAGAGGTACGAATTTGTTCACATGGGTTAAAGATAAAAATATGCCATTCGACCCCGAACAAGGTACTGGAAGCGCATCAAACCTGAATGTATTTATTCCTAAAACAGTAACTGTTGGGCTTAGCCTAAATTTCTAATAAAAGTTAATTTCAAATAGAAAAGAATATGAAACGAATTACAATAAAAAATATGATAGTAACAACAGTGTTATTGCTATCATTGGGGTCTTGTGAAAAGAGTTTTTTAGAGTTACAACCTCCAACCTCTCTGACACCAGAAGCAGCTTTGGCAACTGAGGCCGACTTACAGGTTGCATTACGTGGAGCCTATGCAGGATTAAAATCTACAGCATTGTATGGTAGATCTTTAATGGTTATTGGCGACATGATGGGTGACAACACCTATCAATCTGTATTAAACACAAACCGTTACACGGCTTTCAATAGTTATAATTATACAGTAACTGATGGCGATGTATCTGGTTTATGGACTGCAAGTTATAGCGTTATTTTACGTGCCAATAATATTATCAACTCAACTATCGCAGAGAATGCTAATATTCAGCAAATTAAGGGAGAGGCGTATGCGATTAGAGCATTAGCTTATTATAATTTAGTACGTTATTTTGCTACTCCTTATACATCAGACCCTACTAGTTTAGGTGTTCCTATTATAACAGTTTATCAAGCAGATTTAAAACCAGGTAGAGCAAAAGTATCAGAAGTGTACGCGCTAATTAATAAAGATTTAACGCAGGCGTATACGTTGATGACTAAATTCACCAACTCGTCTCAGTTTAGTAAGTATGCTGCAAGAGCACTACAAGCTAAAGTATATCTTACTATGGGAGATAAAACAAATGCGAAGACAGCTGCTTTAGATGTAATTACAAATAGTGGCTTTACTCCTCTTACTGTTGCAGGGCATGCTGCTTATTGGGCAGGTGTTGCTCCTAGAACAGATAAGGTAGAAACATTGCTTGAAATATCATTTGATGCGGTAGCTAATAATGCATTTGATGCATTGTCATATATCTATTTACAATCTGGTAATTATGGAGATATGTTATGCTCAACAGATTTGTATGCATTATTTGAAGCAGCTGATGGCAGAAAAGCACTATATGCAACTGGAACTAGAGGCGGGCTAGCATCTATTTTTGTAAATAAGTACACTTCATTTACAGGAGATCATTCAGACACAAAAGTGATCAGATTTTCAGAAATGTATTTAATTGCTGCAGAAGCCTCTTATCCTTCAAATATTGCAGACGCATTAAAGTATGTTAATGAAGTAACAAGTAGAAGAGGTGCTACTGCTATTGCATCTTCAGGCTCAATTTTATTTGAAGATATCATTAATGAAAGAAGAAAAGAGTTAGCTTTTGAAGGTGAAAGATATCTTGATTTACAAAGATTGAATAGAAATGTAGTGCGTAGTAAAAACTATCCTGCTGCTGCATTGTCTATTGACTTCACTAATTTTAGAAGAATCATGCCAATCCCACAAGGAGAGTTGGATGCTAATCCAAACATTAAAACACAACAAAATCCAGGTTGGTTTTAATGGATCAAACTATATTTATAAAGAAAGGCAGCCAATTGGCTGCCTTTCTTTATTTTAACACTATTTATTTTAATAAATCAAGCAAAGCCTTTAGTTTTAGGAGACAATATTCAAGTATGAAGAAAATATTTATTGCTTTTATTTTATGTTTAGTACTGCAATCAAGTCAGGCGCAATTATTACAATTACAAGACCCTGTTTCTAGTAAAAATTTTAATCCTGAAAAATATGCAGGCATTAGAGGCACTCCTCTATATCAAGACAAATGGATACATGGGTCGGTAGTTACCGCAAAAGGTATTTATCCCGACTTAGAATTAAAAATAGACCTCTATGATAATATTGTATTCTTTAATAAAGAGGATGCCTCCTTTGAGCTATTAGATCCCATTGTTTCAATCAAGCTTTTCCCAAAATGGCCCGATACGATACAGCAATTATTATTTATTAGGGGAATCAATCAAATGGGCATTAAGCCTGAGCAATATGTACAAGCTTTAGTAGGAGCAGGAAATATTCAATTGTATCGTTCAGATATTAAACAAGTAACAGAAATGAGCGAAATAAATGTAGGCATGATTAAAACCTTTGCCAATACAAGTAGATATTATATAAGGAAGGGGGATCAGTTTAAACTAGTAAAGTTAAATAAAGAAGAGATCATGCCCTTTTTAATAGATAAAGAAGCGGAAGTAAATACTCTTATAGAAACAAAAAAATTGAATCTTAAAAAAGAAGTCGATATCATTCAATTGATTCAAGTTTATAATAAAGCGCAATAGTTATAGAAGTTATAATCTCCTAAAATTTTCTTTATGAAAAAAGTGCAGGTTTTATTAATCATTTCAATGTATGTGTTGATAATATCATGCAACAGTAATGATCATGAAATAGGTAATTGGAAAGTGTATGGAGGAGGCAAGGAAAATATAAGATACTCGGGTTTAACACAGATAGACACTAATAATGTAACACAACTTACTAAAGCCTGGGAATTTCATACAGGCGACTCGGGACAGTATACGCAAATGCAGTTCAATGCCATTGCAGTTGATAGCTTAGTATATGCGATATCACCTAAATTAAAGTTAATAGCATTAGAGGCTAGTACTGGTAAAAGCAAATGGGTATTTGACCCTTATGCTATCAATGGCAATGAAGTGATTGGAGTGGGATATTTCGCAATGAATGTTTGTAGAGGAGTTACATATTATGCCGATAAGCAAACTAAAAGATTATTTTATGGCGCTGGTTCAAATTTATTTTGTGTGGATGCCTTAACAGGGAAAGCTATTAAAGACTTTGGAATAGATGGTAAAATAGATTTACATCAAGATTTGGGTAGAGATGTACAAGATTTATATGTTGCTATGACGAGCCCTGGTATTATTTATAAAGACTTAATTATTATTGGCACCAGGGTGGACGAGGGGCCAGCGGCAGCTCCTGGTTATATTAGAGCTTATGACGTTCACAGTGGTAAACTTCGTTGGACTTTTCATACTATTCCACAACCAGGAGAAGAAGGCTATGAAAGCTGGGATGACAAAGAAGCCTGGAAACATATTGGAGGAGCGAATGCATGGGCAGGTTTTAGTATGGATGAAGAAAAAGGAATTGTATATGCCCCCATTGGGTCTGCTTCTTATGATTTTTATGGAGGCAAACGTTTAGGTAATAATTTATTTGCAAATAGTGTATTGGCTTTGGATGCTGCCACAGGAAAAAGAAAATGGCATTATCAAACAGTACACCATGATGTATGGGATAGAGACTTACCTACTGCACCAGCACTAGTCACTATCACCAAGGATGGTAAAAAAATAGAAGCTATTGCACAACCTACTAAGTCTGGTTTTATTTTTTTATTAGATAGAGTAACCGGTAAAGCTATTTATCCTATTGAAGAAAAACAAGTGCCTACTGAAACCGACTTAGTGGGTGAGAGGCTTTCTCCCACTCAACCTTGGCCTACCTATATAACACCCTTTGCAAGACAATCTTTAACCGAAAAAGATTTAAATCATTTGGTGAGTGAGGATTCTTACCAAGAAATTAAAGCAAGATTAGCACAAGTGAATTCAGGATTTATTTTCAATCCTACTTCTAAAAAAGGAACGGTAATTTTTCCGGGCTTTGATGGCGGTGCAGAATGGGGTGGTCCAGCCTATGATCCGAATACGAATATTTTATATGTGAATGCCAATGAAATGCCTTGGATTTTAACCATGATAGATAGGCCTAGTGAAGTTCCTCAAAAGGAAAATTATTTTACTGCAGGGAAAAGATTGTATTTATCTAATTGTATGGCTTGTCATGGACCAGATAAAAAAGGCGCAGGAAATTATCCTACTTTAATAGGGGTAGAAAAAAAGTATACAGAAAAAACATTGAATGAATTAATTGCAAGTGGCCGACGTATGATGCCTGCTTTTAAACAATTAAAAGAAGTGGAAGTATCGGCTATTGCTTCTTATATATTAGACTTGAAAGAAAAACAAAGCAAGGCCTTTGTTCCACCTACGGTGATCAAAGACCCTTATCGTGAAATGCTATATACTTCTACAGGGTACAATAAATTTTTAACGAAGGAAGGCTATCCTGCAGTAGCTCCACCTTGGGGAACACTGAATGCGATTGATTTAAACTCAGGTAAAATACTATGGAAAGATACTTTGGGAGATTATCCTGAACTATTAGCTAAGGGCTTGCATACAGGTACTGAAAACTATGGTGGGCCTGTGGTAACCGCCGGAGGGCTTGTATTTATTGCTGCAACAAAGGATAGCAAGTTTAGAGCTTTTAATAAACGTACAGGAAAATTATTATGGGAAACCGATTTGCCTGCTCCTGGATTTGCTACCCCTACTATATATAATTATAAAGGCAAACAATATATTGTTATTGCTTGTGGTGGTGGTAAGTTAGGTACAGCTTCAGGTGATAGCTATATCGCCTTTGCATTAAAGTAATTCATCTTCTACTTAATTATTTCTTGAATCGAATTGCGTATTCAGAAATATAAACTGCGGTATCGGTTTGGTCTTTATAAAAAAGTCTTGCCTGCTCGCCCATTTGCAGTGATGTATATTTTAGTTTGGTAGCATTGGTATCTCCAATGGGTTGTAAAGAGGGGTACCAAATGGTATGCCCAGGTTTTGTAAGTAACAAGGCAGGACTTGTCCATTGTTGTGAATTGCTTTCGTCTAAAACAAGATTGTTATTAAAGGAAATATAAATACTACTGCCTTTCCAAGACGGACCCTCTGCTTTTGCCATGAGCATTACCCAGGCTTGTAAATGATAATTCCAACTTACAGATGGCCCCCAATAATACTTACTGGTGCTATCAGAGGTAGGGCCGCCTCCATTTTGTTTTGCAATTTGAATGGTTTGAATAGGATAACCTATGCCATCATAACTAGCTTGAAAGCCTTTGCCATCATATCTTTTAGCCTTCCCTGTTGGATTATCTAAATCAGTTAATTTAATTCTGGCCATGCTTATACATTGACCCGCTTGCTCTTTTTCTGCACTATATAGTTTGGGGTCATAAGTGCCGGGGAAACCATATTCACCATAAAATATATATAAGTATTCACCACTCGCTACTGCCGAAGGGTCGCCCACACCGCCAGCGAAAGTGACTGAATTATTATGAGGTTTTAAAATCATTCTTTCTTGATTGTCTTCTAAGACAATTCCTTTGTTTTCCCAGCTATATCCACCATTGGTTGATTTCATAATTCCAATCCTGCAAACTGCTGCAGGGGTTTTAGCGCCTGTTAATCCTTGAGGCCAATTTTTATCAATATAGCCTTTTCCTGTTTTACTATTAAATGGGAAAGTGTTGGGGTAATTTTCATTATGGTATAAGGCATATAAAGTTTTTCCGCTGGCATCTTTTTTATCTTGATACACTGTTTCAAACCAAACGGCTCCATGTAAACCTTCGTCGGTAGGTTTTACATTTAAAGGCATACTAGGTTCTTTAAAGGCCTCATATTTTTTATTAAATACTTCCTCGGCATTTTTTCCAGAAGCATATTTTAATTCATTGGAGTAACCCCATAATGGATCTTCTCCATATTTACCCGGGAAAATGCGAAAGGTATCGCCCACCCATACCTCCGCCATATTACAATCTACAAATGATTTAAAGTAAATAGCTGGTTTTTCTGTTAACTCGAAGCTTAATGCTGTATGTGCGGCCTTTTGCGAACACATTGTAAAAAAGGGCAATAATAAGCCCATGAATTTGAAGTATTTAGTCATAGTTGTATATTCTAGAGGTAATTTACCAAATATGCTTTAATTCACTCAAGTAGCAGTGTATTTTTTTATATAATTGACCTATTTATAGTAGCCCCTTTTAAAAAAATAGGGCTAAATTAGTATTTACTTAAAAGCATTTATTGTTTAAAAATTATTCCTATGAAAAAAATATTCTTCTTTTTCTTATTGAGCCTAGTAAGCTTTTCTAATGTAGCGCATGCTCAAAATATAGCAGACTATCTTGCTCCTGCTTTTCCTTCCGACCTAGTAGCCAATCATAAAGGAGACGCAGTTGCCTGGGTATTTAATAATAAAGGCAGTAGAAATATTTATTATGGCCAACCCGCTACTAATAATTTTAAAGCGGTAACAAAATATGAAGGAGATGATGGCGTAGAAATAGGAAGTATTGTATTTGCACCCAACGATGATAAAATTTATTTTGTAAGAGGCAATACCACCAATACAAAAGGAGAGCCTGCCAATCCAGCTCAATTACAATATACTACCGAGCAAAATATTTATAGTTTGGATATTGCTTCTGGCACTATTAAAAAATTAGCCAAGGGTAGCGGACCTACCATTAGCCCTGACGGAAAATTATTAGTATTTACACAAGGAGGAAAGGCTTGGAAAATGAATCTTGCCGATGAGGCAGCTACTGTACAACCTTTATTTTTAAGTAGAGGAAGTATAAATAGTTTATCATTTAATGCAAGTGGAAAACAAATTTTATTTGTGTCTAATAGGGAAGAACATTCATTTATTGGGGTGTATGATTTTACGACAAATCAAGTTTCTTTTATAGACGCTTCTACTTATAATGATTCAGATCCTGTATGGAATAAAGAAGGCACGCATATTGCTTTTGTAAGAACTGTAAATATTAAATATGATATTGGTTTTACGCCAAGGCCCACAGCTGCTCAGCCTTGGGAAATTAGACTTGCCGAAGTAGCTACCAATAAAGCGTCTACCTTATTCAAAGCACAGGAGGGTGCTGGATCTTTATTTGTAGGAGATTTACCTGCAGTAGCCACACAATTAATTTGGACGAATGATAATTATATTGTTTTTCCTTGGGAAAAAACAGGATGGATGCATTTGTATAGCATTGAACCCATTAGCAAAAAAATAAATCATTTAACACCGGGAATAGGAGAAGTAGAAACAATGCGTTTGGGCAATGATGGAAAAACAATTTTTTATGTAACTAATATTAGCGATAGTAATAGAAGACATATATGGTCTGTAGAACCTGCCAAAGCGAATGCGACTATTTTAACGAAAGGAAATAAAATTGAATACAATCCAGTAATCGTAAATAATGGTTTGGTGTATTTGCAAGCAACTGCTACCAAGCCTTCTTGGCCTGTGTTTCAGTCTGGTGGAAATGAACAAGCTTTAGCAGCTAATTTATTCCCTACTAATTTCCCTACAACTTTAGTAACGCCTAAAACCATTTTAGTAAAAGCTACCGATGGGTTTAAAGCACCTGCGCAAATATTTTTGCCTGCTAATTATGACGCTTCAAAAAAATATCCTGCCATGATTTTTTTACATGGAGGAAGTCGTAGACAAATGCTAGAAGGATTTAATTATAGCTCTTATTATTCTAATGCTTATGCAGTGAATCAATATTTTGCAAGCCAAGGATATATAGTCATGGCTTTGAATTATAGAAGCGGCATAGGGTATGGATTAGCCTTTAGAGAAGCAGCTAATTATGGTATGGCAGGTGGTTCAGAAGTAAACGACTTAATAGGTGCAGGAGAATATTTAAAAGCAAGGGGCGACGTAGATCCTGCTAAAATTGGATTATGGGGTGGTAGCTATGGTGGTTATTTAACAGCACATGGTTTATCTAAAAGATCTGATTTATTTTCGGCAGGTGTAGATATTCATGGGGTACATAATTGGAACGACGAAGAGCCTAATTTCGCTCCTTGGTATGATAGCTTACGCTTTCCTGCTGCAGGCCAAGTAGCTTATAAAGCTTCTCCCGTATTTACTGCCAAAGGCTGGAAAAGCCCCGTATTATTTATTCATGGAGATGATGATAGAAATGTTCCCTTTGCAGAAACCATTCATATGGTGCAACAGTTAAGAAGACAAAAAGTAAACGTGGAAGAAATTATTTTTCCAGATGAAATTCATG
>CAINWZ010000168.1 GCA_903854725.1 uncultured Bacteroidota bacterium | reverse complement strand
TTTGGTTAAACAAATTATTAATGAGCTAGAAACGAATTGTGAGGGCTTGTATATGCTAAAGGAATTATCAATGCGCATGCAGGATAAAATTATTAGCTATGGAGAAATATTATCCAGTAAAATAATTGCTGCCACTTTTGAATCAAAGGGTATCAAACAACAATGGCTTGACGCAGGCAAATTAATAAAAACGAATTCAAATTATTTTAATGCAGTGGTAGATAAGGAACTCACCTATTCAACCATTGCTGCTTATTTTGCTTTACCTGAAAATAAGTTTGACTTATATATAGCGCCAGGTTTTGTAGCATCTGATGCTGCAGAAAACACGACCACACTGGGTCGTGGAGGTTCAGACTATACAGGGGCCATTTTTGCAGCAGCCTTACAAGCTTCTGCTTTAGAAATATGGACAGATGTAAGTGGAATGATGACTGCCGATCCGCGCATGGTACAAAACGCGAAAGAAATTCCTGAAATATCTTATCAAGAAGCAATGGAATTATCGCATTTTGGAGCGAAGGTTATTTACCCTCCCACCATACAGCCGGTCATGCAAAAAAATATTCCTGTATGGATAAAAAATACATTTGATCCAGCACATGCAGGCACTATCATCAAAAATGAATCACCTGCCGATAAAAGTTTTATCAGAGGTATATCAAGTATTAAAGATATTTGTTTGTTAAGCTTAGAAGGTAGTGGCATGGTGGGTATACCAGGTTTTTCAAAAAGATTATTTGACGCGCTAGCCAAAAAGCAAATCAATATCATTTTAATCACACAAAGTTCTTCAGAGCATTCTATTTGTGTGGGCATTAATATCCAAGATGCGCATCAAGCTAAAATAGCAGTAGATGCTGAGTTTGAGCAAGAAATAAAAACACATAAAGTGGAGCCTCTAATAATAGAGAAAGATGTTTCCATTTTAGCCTTGGTAGGAGAGCAAATGAAAAGCCACCCAGGGGTAAGTGGTAAAATGTTTGGTGTATTAGGTAGAAACGGAATTAATGTAAGAGCCATTGCACAAGGATCTTCTGAAAAAAATATTTCAGCAGTCATTGCTACACAGGATGTGCGCAAAGCGATTAACGTATTACATGAAGAATTTTTTGAAACCTCTTATAAGCAAGTCAATGTATATATTGCCGGAGCGGGTAATGTAGGTGGAAAATTAATAGAGCAAATAAAAAAACAAGTACCTTATTTACAAGCCACTTTACGTTTACAAATAAATATTGTGGGTATTGCTAATAGTAAGAAGCAAGTAATAAATGTTGAAGGAATAGATTTAAGCAATTGGCGAGATCAGTTAGCAGCTGCACCCACTGGCGATATTACGAACTACGTTACTACAATACTTGAAAACAATTTACGTAATAGTGTATTTGTAGATGTAACAGCGCATCAAACGGTGGCAGATGTTTATATGCAATTATTAGGCAAAGCTGTATCCATTGTGGCATGTAATAAAATTGCCTGCTCGTCGCCCTATGAACATTATGCAAAATTAAAGTCGTTGGCTAGAGAATTTAATGCTGCATTCTTATTTGAAACCAATGTAGGAGCGAGTTTACCCATTATTGGCACTTTAAATGATTTAATAAGAAGCGGAGACAATATTAATAGAATAGAAGCAGTCTTATCAGGCACACTTAATTATGTATTTAATAATTATGATGGCACTATCCCTTTTTCAAAAATAGTAAGACAAGCACAAGCAGAAGGATATACAGAACCCGATCCAAGATTAGATTTAGGCGGCACCGATGTTATGCGAAAAATAATGATATTGGCAAGAGAAGCAGGCCATAAAATTGAAATGGCAGATATCGCAAATGAAAGTTTTTTACCTGCAAGTTGTTTTAAGGGTACGGTAGAAGATTTTTATGTAGAAATGGAAAAGCAAGAACCGCATTTCAAAAAAATATATGAAGCGGCGGCTGCTAAAAATTGCAAACTAAAATTTGTGGCCAGTTTTGAAAATGCAGCCGATGGAAAAGGAAAGGCGAGAGTAGGCTTACAACATATTGAGCCAAGTTCAGATTTTTATCATTTATATGGCAAAGACAATTTAGTACTATTTTACTCCATGCGTTATCCAGAATTGCCGATGGTGGTGAAAGGAGCAGGTGCAGGCGCAGATGTTACCGCATCGGGCGTATTTGCAGACATTATAAGAGCAGCAAGGGTTTAATAAAATAACGTTAAATTGTATTAAATAAAGATTTAATTATTTTAAAGAATATCAGTTAAAAAAAATAAAGTCTTATTAATATCCTAAATAGCATTTAAATGTTTCCTCAAAATCAATGGATCAAAATAAAAGCCCCAGCTACCGTAGCCAATATGGTATGCGGATTTGATATTTTGGGCTTTGCTGTGAACAATCCCTATGATGAAATGGAAATGAGATGGATGCCAAGAGTAAATAACGAACCTAGCATTACTATTATTAATATAGATGACTATAATTTACCTACAGATCCAGAAAAAAATGTAGCGGGCGCAGCCTTACTTGCGTTAATAGAAGAATACGAAGAAAGAATCAATAACAACAATACAGCACACAGTCTCGAAACAAAACAACAAAGTGTTTCTGCAATTAAGTTTGAAGTAAAAATAAATAAGCTCATCAAACCCGGTAGTGGTGTAGGTTCAAGCGCAGCAAGCTCCGCAGGAGCAGTAGTGGGAGCCAATCATTTATTAGGTAATATTTTTTCTAAAGATGATTTGGTGCGCTTTGCAATGAATGGTGAAAAACTTGCATCAGGGGTAAAACATGCCGATAATATTGCACCTTGTATTTTTGGTGGCGTTACTTTGGTACGTTCTATCTTCCCTTTAGAAATAATCGCCTTACCATCACCGCAATTATATGTAACAATTGTACATCCGCAAATAGAAGTAAGAACGGCAGATGCAAGAAGTATATTAAGACAACAAGTATTATTAAAAGACGCCATCAAACAATGGGGGAATATTGCAGGTTTGGTAGCAGGTCTTATGAAATCAGATTATGAATTAATTGGCAGATCTTTAGAAGATGTTATTATTGAACCCGTTCGTTCTATTTTAATTCCAGGCTTTGATGCTTTAAAATTAGCCTGTAAACAAGCAGGTGCCTTGGGTGGTGGTATTTCTGGCTCAGGACCTTCTATATTTATGTTAAGTAAAACAAAGGAAATAGCAGTAGCCGTTGAAAAAGAAATGAAACAATTATATGATGGAATGGGTTTACCACATCATACATATGTTACCACTATAAACCAAGCTGGAGTAGAGATTGCAGCGTAGCAGAAAACATTAAGTATAATAACCTTAGGAATAATATAAACAGAACATGCAGTATTACAGTTTAGGAAAAAAAGCCCCTAATGTAGATTTTAGAACGGCCGCCATTACAGGGCAGGCACCTGATAAAGGATTGTATTTTCCTACAGAGATTCCAAAATTTACAGCTGCGCAAATAGAAAGATTTAAAACCTTAGATAAAGCCAGTTTGGCTTTTGAAGTCATGAAACCTTATGTGGGTGGTACGATTGACGATGCATCCTTACAACAAATTTGTGCAGAAACAATAAACTTTGATTTTCCATTAGTGCCTATTACAGATACTATTTCATCTCTTGAATTATTTCATGGACCTACTTTAGCATTCAAAGATGTAGGAGCAAGATTTATGAGCAGGTGCTTAGGATATTATTCAAAACAAAAAAGTAAAGAAGCTGAAAAAATAGATAAGCCTCATACAGAAATTAATTTTAGCAATAAACCGACTACCGTATTAGTGGCTACTAGCGGTGATACAGGAGGTGCTGTTGCGAATGGCTTTTTAGGAGTAGAAGGGGTGAATGTAATTATTTTATATCCGAAAGGAAAAGTAAGTCCCATACAAGAATTACAATTAACTACTTGTGGTCAAAATATTACAGCCTTAGAAGTAGAGGGAAGTTTTGATGATTGTCAAGCAATAGTGAAAGAGGCTTTTATGGATCCAGTATTAAACGAGCAATTTAATTTAACATCTGCCAATTCTATTAATGTAGCAAGATGGTTGCCACAACAATTATATTATTTCTTTGCTTGGCAGCAATGGGTGGCTACCCAGCAAGATGCAAACGGTTATTACCCACCAATGAATATCGTGGTACCTAGTGGTAATTTTGGAAATATATGTGCAGGCATGATGGCGAAGGCAAGCGGCTTACCCTTAGGACATTTTGTAGCAGCCTGTAATACAAATGATGTAGTGACAAGGTATTTAGCTACAGAAAAATATGAAATACATACAGCGATAGCAACCGTTTCTAATGCAATGGATGTAGGCAATCCAAGTAATTTTGTGCGTATTATGGAAATACTTGAAAATAATTTTCCATCCTTAACCAATGCGCTAACTAGTTATAGTATTGATGATACT
>CAINWZ010000167.1 GCA_903854725.1 uncultured Bacteroidota bacterium | reverse complement strand
GTAGTAATCCCCACCTACTTCGGTAGATGTTCTTAAATAAGTAGCAATATCTAAACGATCAATTTTAGGATTATTTTTAGGTAGTAATTTTTCTTGCAACGCTTTTGCATCTGCTAATTCTCCATTTTTCCTTTCGTCTTCGGCTTTCAAAAAAGATTTTTTGGCTTGATACTTTCCAAATTGAATAAAGCAAAATAGTAGGGCCAAAAGATATATACCATATGCCCAAATAGTTCTATACCAAGGAGGGCTTATTTTAAACGCTAATTCGGTTGATTTTGATATTTCTCCACTAGCATCTTTTGCCCTAACATGAAAAATATATTTTCCTTCACTTAAATTAGTATACTCTTTTTTATAATCAGAAACGAATGCACTCCAGCTACTATCTTGCCCTTCTAACCAATAACTAAAAGTGGTTTTAGTTTCATTTCCAAAAACAGGATAAGCTACTTCGAATCTTATATTATTTTTACTAAAAGGTAAGGTTCCGGGTTGTAATGGGATTTTATTATTATTTGCAAAAACAGCTCTAATTAAAGCGTTATATATTTCATGATGTCCTTTGTTAGCCAATTCTGGCAAGAAACGATAAATTTTATCATCCTGAGAGCCTATCCATAAAACCTCATTATCTCCTATACCTTCGGCAAGTATGCCGTAGCTTAATTCTCCAAGCTCAACTTTATAAAAAGGGTATTGTTTAAAAGAAAAGCCTTTATTGGGATCATATTCTGTTTTATAAACCCCCAAATCACTCACTGTCCATCCATTTTTAGAAATAGGATTGTATGAATAGGCCCAATTGGTGATATTTTGAAATTTTTGTTTATTAATACCTGTATACTTTAAGCTATTGTTTTTTAAATCAAATGAATAAAAATTATTAGCAGTATCATAGGCTAAATAATATTGGTTTTTAAATAAATTAAATCTTAAAAAACTTTTTTCTTTATGTGATTTATCAATTTCAAGTTTACTAAATTCACCTTGCCCTGTTTGATCATATTTATATAAATAAACACCATCTCTCCAGTTTGATAAAGCTAAAATACCAGGCTCTAATTCAACAAGGTCATAGCAAGGAGTATTGTTTTTTGATTTTATGACTATTTGACTCCATTTCCCATTTTTATATTGATGCAGCAGTAACCCATTTACATAGTTAGAGGTGAATAATAAACTGGGGTTTATTTTTGATCTAATGGAAGCTTGATTTCGGTAAATATTATTAATAACAGTAGTGATTCTATTTTTTGTTGTTTTAATGGAATAATTATTGGTAGTTATAATTTGGTCATCAAAGGCAATCATATTATAAACTGCTTCCTCGACTCCATTTTTTTCAAATTTAGAGACGTCTTCTACTTTTGTTTTAGGATTAAAATCGAATAAATCTACCTCTGTTCGTAGAAATAATTTACCATTATATCTACTAATCGCCTCTACTCCTCCTTGCAATCCATTGCTGGTCGAAAAGTAGGTTAAGGTCGTATCAAAACTCACTTTAAAGAGTTCATTGCTTACGCCCCAAACGTCACCTGTTCTATCTTGCGTATAACCAACAACATGATTATATTTTAAACCATTCTCTGTATTTAAGACGGTTTTAAGTTGTAAGTTCTGATCAAAAAAAACAAGGCCAAGATTTGTTGAAATGGGTATGATGCCATTTTTTAAAACTAAATCTCCATTATAAACTTTTCCCTGAATTGCATACTCATCCAATTTTTTTGCATCAGTCTTCACCAAGCTATTGTCTTTTTTTAAAAACCAGGATCCATTATTTCTAGAAACTAATAATTGATTACCATTAGCTAACAAATAATTTGCATCAACTCTGTTTTGAGCATAAACATCTTTTGTGCTTTCTATTAAATTAAATTTTCCGTTTTCAAATTTATAAAACCCTTTTCCCCACACCCTGAGATTGATTCCATTAGGCGTTTGTGTCAAAGTATGTGTGATGTCGTCAAAGTAAATAACATTAATAAATTTTTTATATTTATAAATATAAACTGCCTTTTCAGATTGAATTAAAATGGTGTCATTGAGCATGGCAAGTCCCCATAAAGTAGTTTTAGGTCTTTTTTCGATAGGAAGTTGATCTGACAAAGACGTATAAATACTTTCACCGAATTCATTTTTTTCAATATACCCAAAATTGGATTGGCCAATAGTAGCATACATGGTGTTCTTTGAGTCAATCTCCATTGCTCTTGTCAACCCTAACTTTGGAATACCATTTACATCTAATACTCTTTTGATACTTTGTCCATCATAAATGAAAACCCCTTTGGCTGTATTACTTATATAAATTACACCATCCTTATCTTGAATGACCCCCCAATTATTTCCTTCTGTATTTAAGAAGGCTCGACTATAATTATTAACAAAAAAGTTCCCTATTTCAATTTTATGGTCTTGCGCTTGAGCCTCCTTAGGGACTAATAATGTATAAAAAGCAAGTGCAATTAATAAAAAAGGCCCAAATAAATTTTTAAGATAATTCCCTAAGTATTTCATATGAAATAATTTTTTAATGTTTTCACTGCAGATCTGGGGAAATTCATGTCAATGTTCGGTATATCACATTGATTTTGAATATGTTTAGATAGGCTTCAAATTACAGTTTTAGATATATAAATTGTAAGGAATTAGACTAATAATCTGTTCCAAATGGGCAAAATGGAACATTTTGACAAAAATGATTTACCCTTTAATAAAGTCTATTTTTTTGATTTTTTTATTATCTTGGACTCTATTCATTTGTATATCATTGCTTTATGGCTATTCTATTTCCTTTATTTGGCATTTTTACTTCCTTCATACTTATCTATTATTTAAGTTCCTTAAATAAATCAAATAAGTATCTAGCCTTGTTTTTTTTGTGCTGTAACCTAATTGTTATGGTATACTACGGCCTTCATTATTCCAATGATAAGTTCTGGGAGGGTTTCTGCTTCGTTAACTTTTTACCGCTCTCCTTTCTCTTGGGACCTTTTCTGTTTTTTTATGTTAAATACACCTTGAATGAAAACAAGCGCTTTAACAAGTGGGACTGGCTACATATAATCCCGGCATTTTTAATTGTAATATGTTGTCTTCCCTTTACCACCCTTCCCTTTGATAGAAAAATTCAAATTGCCCATGAAATTGTTAAAGTAACCGAGAATTATGATGTGTACTTTTATTTAATTTCTTTTGAGTTTATTCTTTTGGGAAGATCCATTCATTTATTCCTCTATTGTATTTTATGTTTAATTTATTTTAATAGATATACAAAGCAACTCTTAGAAAAATATTCTGTCTTACCTACAAATCATCCTACCATTAGGAAATGGATGCTTACATTAATATTTAGTCAAATATTTATTGCCGTAAACAGCTTTGGTCATATGACAACGCTTTATGGAATTAAATTTTCAATTTTTAATACCCCTTCGAATGTAATTTTTTCTGAAACACTCTATTTTGGAATTTGTGGGGGCTTTTTCTTTTTACAAAATTTTGTACTTTTTTTATTTCCAAAAATTCTGTACGGAAATATTTCTTATACCCTACCTACAAAAAAAGAAAGTTTATTAGAAGAAATTAAATCAAGTTTGGTGAAACAAGAAAAAGTAGATGAATCTAGTTCAGATTTTGAAATACCCTTGTTGAAATACTTAGAAACATTGCCTTTTATAAAAAAAGAGTTTTCAATTTCTCAAATGTCTTTTGACTTAAAAATTCCAGAACGTTCGCTTTCTAATTATTTTAATAAGAATTTAAATATCAGTTTTAGCGAATGGAGAAAAAATATTAGAATAGAATATGTGTGTAGATTAATTGAAGAAGGTAGTGCTAAAAATATTACTATTGAAGCTATAGCAAGTAATGCTGGTTTTGCTTCTAGATCAAAATTTATTGATGCATTTAAGGAAAGAAAAGGTGTTACTCCTTCTGTCTTTATTAAACAGGCTGCAAATAATATTTAAAATTGAGTACAAAAAAATGCCACCTCATATGTATGAGATGGCATTTCATTATAAGTTAAATTGATTAACGAGGAATCAATCCCAATTGTTTTAAAAATTCTAAATTATCAAAGAAGTCTTCTTCTTCAGTAATTTTTCCATTAACAACTTTTGCAATTGTACAACCAATCACATCTACTTTTTTCCCAGTTGCTGGAATACCAAAAAAGTTTCCAGTATGCGTTCCTTTGAACTGCCAATTTTTTACAACCTTATCTCCTTTAGCAAATATTTCCTTAACAATAAATTCTCTATCTGTAAATCCAGTAACATAATTTTCATAATAAGCTTTTGAAGCAGCCTTTCCTTTCGTTTCTGGAACAGTATGTAAAATAACGTCTTCTGTATAAGCTGTATCTAAAATATTAACTCTGCCTTGATTAATGGCAACATCCCATACATTTTCATAAAATTTTACATTGTCCGCTTCAATTTTTGCTTGCTTTGCTTCTTCATTATTACAAGCAAAAAGCAAAGTGCACATTACAGCTGCAAAAAGAATTTTTTTCATATATTTTTTTATTTGTTTCGGCTAAAATACCATTTACATCCATTTTATATCATATACAATGAGAACAAAGATGTTCCGATTTAGTTTTTTGGAACATGTTTATCCACTTTTGATCGTATTTCATTCAATTTTAATGTCTCTTTTTATTTAGTAACTTGCTTTCAAGCTATGAAAAAAAGATACCAAGTACTTACGGTTTTATCCCTTTTGTCCATGATTACTTTCTTGGATCGAATTGCACTTTCTTCTGCAAGTGGAAGTATTATGGAAGAATTGCATATATCAACGGTGCAGTGGGGTTGGATTCTAGGCATGTTTACGATAGCTTATGCCGCATTTGAAATTCCAACTGGTTGGCTGGGTGACAAATTTGGAGGAAAGAAAATTTTAATACGTGTTGTTCTTTGGTGGTCTTTTTTTACGATCATGACAGGTTTCTCCTCCAGTTTTATGATGCTGCTTTGCGTTCGATTCTTATTTGGGATGGGAGAAGCGGGTGCTTATCCAAATACCTCCATTGTGCTTTCAAAATGGTTTCCCGTTTTAGAAAGAGGACGCGCGCAAGCAACTATTTGGGGGGCTTCTCGTTTAGGTGCTGCGCTCACTCCATTTTTAGTAATTCCAATTCAAGCAAAATACAATTGGCAAACATCTTTTTATGTTTTAGGTGCAGTTGGAGTTGTTTGGACATTTTTTTGGGTTTTTTGGCACAAGGAAGAACCCGCTGATTGTAAGTCAATTACTAAAGAAGAGCTTGACCATATATTAGCCACAAGAGATTTACCTGTTCATAAAGAAGATGCTATTAAAATATCGGTTTGGAGTGGTTTTAAGTCAACCAATTTGTGGTTTTTACTGGGGATGTACGTCTGCTATGCAGTGGGTGCCTATTTTTTTCAAAGTTGGTTTCATACTTATTTAGAAAAGGGGAGACATATTGCAAAAGAGCAACTTATTTGGGCCTCTTCCATCCCCTATTTATTAGCCGCAATAGGTTGTTTTACAGGGGGTTGGCTTAGCGACAAAGCCTGTTTACGTTGGGGTAAAAAGTGGGGTAGAAGAATTGTGCCGATGGTGGGTTTATTTGTAGCGGGTGTATGTATTATTGGAGCTGCATTGGTGGTCGATAACTTGACAGCCATAATTTCCCTAGCCGTTGGGATGGCTTTTATGGATCTAACCGCCCCAGTAGCTTGGGCAGTGGCCATGGATATAGGTGGAGATAAAAGTGGGACTATTTCAGGCTCCATGAATAGCGCTGGTTTAACAGGCGCCTATTTAAGTACCGTATTTTTTGGGTACATGGCATCTACTTATGGCTATTATTTACCAGTACTTTATATTGGAATTATAGTTTTTATAGGCGGGTTTATTTGGTTTAAAATTGATGCTACCAAAAAGATTCAATTTGATAAAAATTAAATCTAAAATACATCATTAAATAAGTAGGTTACTTCTTTGTTAAGTCTTTTAAAAAAACGATTTTAGTTTTATGTAATGTACAAGATTCTATACCTTGTTGTGCAGAATTTTATATTCAATTATTAATTAATTTACAAGTGCAAATTTTACAACATGAGAAAATATTTATTTACGCTAATCATAATTTCTTTTAGCATCAATGTATACGCACAAGATTCAAAAAAAATTATGTTGCCAACAGGCTGGTCATTAAGCCCTGCAGGAAAAAGTTTACCATTAGGTGATTTGCCTTTAAATATGGCTGTGTCAAAATCTAAGAAATTAATGGCTATTACCAATAATGGTCAAAGCAAACAAAGTATTCAACTTATCAATTTGGAAACTAATACCATTGTAGATAATATTAAAATAGATAAATCTTGGTTGGGCATTGCCTTTAGTGCAGATGAAAAATATTTATATGCTTCAGGTGGAAATGATAATTGGATTTTAAAATATAGTATTCAAAATGCTAAATTAGTTTTAAGCGATTCTATAAAATTAGGTGACAAATGGCCCAATAAAATTTCACCTGCTGGTATATGTATCAATGATGCAAAAAATATTTTATACGTAGTTACAAAAGATGATAGTAGCTTGTATGAAGTAGATTTAAGAGATAAAAAAATTATTAAAAAAACAGCGCTGCCGGCAGAAGCTTATACTTGTGCATTATCTAAAGATAAACTAGAATTATACATAAGTATTTGGGGCGCAGAAAAATTAGTAGTGTATAATACTGTAAGTCAAAAAATAATTAGTAGTATTAAAACGGGTACACATCCCAATGATTTTATCATTTCAAAAAACGGAAAATTACTTTTTGTAGCCAATGGCGAAGATAATAGTGTTTCAGTCATAGATATTAAAAATAGAAAAGTAATTGAAACATTAAATAGTGCGCTGTATCCCAATGCACCAGAGGGTTCTGCGACTAATGGGGTGGCGCTAAGTAGTGATGAAAAAACTTTATACATTGCTAATGCAGATAACAATTGTTTAGCCGTATTTGATGTGTCTGAGGTTGCTAATAGCAAATCAAAAGGGTTTATACCCGTGGGTTGGTATCCAACCAATGTGAAGGTAGTGGGAAGTAAAATTTATGTAACCAACGGTAAAGGATTCACTTCATTTCCTAATCCATTAGGACCTGACCCTTATAATAAAAATGCACAGATGGCCGTGCAAAAAGGTTTATTAAAAAATACTAAAGAGGTTCAGTATATAGGGGGGCTTATGAAAGGAAGTTTAAGTATAATAAATACACCTTCCGATAAACAATTGGGATTGTATGCTGCAGCAGTATATGAAAATACACCTTATACAAAAAATAAAGAACAAAGATCTAATGCTGAAATAGGTTCTGTAATTCCTCAAAAAATAGGCGACACTTCTGCTATCAAATATGTATTTTATATTGTCAAAGAAAATAGAACCTACGATCAAATTTTGGGCGATGTAAAAGAAGGTAATGGAGATCCAAGTTTATGTTTATTTGGAGAAAAGTATACACCGAATCAACATGCCTTAACTAAAGAATTTGTTTTACTTGACAACTTTTATGTAAATGGTGAAGTAAGTGCCGATGGTCATAACTGGACACTAGGTGGTTATGCGAATGATTATTTAGAAAAAAATTGGGTGACTAGTTATGGCGGACGTGGTGGTAATTATGATGCCGAAGGAACAAGAGCCATTGCAAATAATAAAAATGGGTTTATATGGGATTATGCAAAAAGAGCTGGTGTGTCTTATAGAACTTATGGTGAATTTGCAGATAACTATAAAGCCAATTTACCCGTTTTAGAAAATCATTTTTGTACCTATTATACTAGTTGGGATCAGGGCGTAAGAGACACTACAAGAGTAGGACAATGGAAGCGTGATTTTGATTCTTTATTAGCTATCAATTCCGTTCCAAGATTAAATACTTTACGTTTAATTAACGACCATACAGAAGGTATGAAATTAGGTAGGCCTTCGCCCTATGCACATGTAGCAGAAAATGATTTAGCAGTAGGCATGTTTGTAGACTATTTGAGTAAAAGTTCCATATGGAAGGAAAGTGTTGTTTTTATAGTAGAAGATGATGCACAAAATGGTCCTGATCATGTAGATGCGCATAGAAGTCCGGCTTATGTCGCAGGAGGTTTTGTAAAAAGAGGCTTTGTAGATCATACAGCTTATACAACCACTTCTATCTTAAAAACAATTGAACTTATTTTAGGCTTGCAACCAATGAGTCAATACGATGCAGGCGCAACGCCACTTTGGAGGTGTTTTGAAAAAAATACAAACGCAATTGGCTTTACAACAAAACCATTACAATTTGATATCAATGAAAAAAATACTGCGCGTACAGCAATGCAAAGAAAAAGTGAATTATTCAATTTTAGAAAGGAAGACAGCATCAACGATCATGAATTTAATGAGGTCTTATGGAAGGGATTAAAAGGAGAAAACGCCATGGTACCTTCCCCTCGAAGAGCAGCCTTTTTAAAAATTAGTACCCAAAAAGACGCGGACGATTAAGACTACCCCCAATTTTGCTTAAAAGAGCAGGTTTCTCCTTGAAAACCTGCTCTTTTTTTATGCCAAAAAAGGTATCTTAGAGAATGATTTATTTAAAACCACTGCTATATGAAAAGAAGAGCTTTTTTAAAAAGTACTGCAATATCTAGTACCGGATTATTTTTAACTAAAAATCTAATGTCTGCTACATCCGGTCCAACCTATGGACATAATGGAATGACCTATCAATTAAATACAAAGTGGGGCGAACTCAATCCATCAAAAACACCAGTCAATGATTGCCATGAAATGATTCAAGATGGCAAAGGGCGTATATTATTATTGACCAATGAAACAAAAAACAATGTCATTATTTATAATAAAAGCGGTCGCTTAATTGATACATGGGGAACTGAATTTCCAGGAGCACATGGTTTAACGGTACAACATAATGGTAAAGAAGATTTTTTATTTATAACAGATACGAATAAACATCAAGTATATAAAACAACTATGGATGGAAAAATTTTATTGACCATCGATCCTCCTGCTGATTTACCAGCCTATCAAAAAAAGGAAGCTTTTGTTCCAACTGAAACAACTGTATTACCTAATGGTGAATTTTATATTGCAGATGGATATGGCGCTCAGCACATTTTACATTATGATGAAAAAGGAAATTTAAAAAATTCATTTGGCGGTAGAGGAACAGGTGATGAATATTTAGATAACGCACATGGTATTTGTGTGGATACTAGAAATGCTACACCTACTTTAATTATTACCGATCGTACTAGAAATGCTTTTAAGCGCTTTTCAATGGAAGGAAAATTATTAGAAGTCATTCATTTACCTGGCGCATGTGTGTGCAGGCCTGTTATTAAAGGCGATTATTTGTATGCTGCGGTTTTACGTTCTCCTAATTTAGACACTGTGAATTCTGGATTTGTAACCATATTAGATAAAGAAAATAAAGTGGTTTCGAATTTAGGTGGATCAGCGCCAGTATATACTAATAGTGTGTTACAGCCAATGTCTCAAACAGAAAAAATATTTGTACACCCGCACGATGTTTGTGTTGATGATGAAGGAAGTATTTATGTGGCGCAATGGGCATCTGGAAAAGTGTATCCTTATAAATTCACAAGAGTATAACTATGAAGAAATACACAATTATTGGAATTTTAGTGGTGGTTGCAGGATTTATTTATGGTATCATCTATTTTGCAAATGCAAAAAAAGAAAAAGAAACTGCCATCTCTTATAATAGAGATATACGCCCTTTATTATCTGATAAATGTTTTTCTTGTCATGGACCTGATGTATCAAAAGTAAAAGCAGGTCTTCGATTAGATTTACCTGCAAGTGCCTTTGCTGAACTACAAAAAAATAAAGGTCATTATGCTATTGTTCCAGGTAATCCAGCAAAGAGTGAATTAATTAAAAGAGTTTCTTCCAATGATCCTGCTATCATGATGCCAATGCCTGAAAGCCACTTGGCCAGATTAACAACTGATGAAATTAAATTATTTACAAAATGGATTGAACAAGGTGCTAAATATGAAAAGCATTGGGCATTTGTTGCACCGGTTAAAGCCCCTTTACCTGATATTGAAAATAACAAATGGGTTAAAAATGAAATTGATCCTTTTATTTTAGAAAAAATGGAAGCAAAGGGCTTTTCACCAAATGAAACAGCAAATCGTGAAACACTTATAAAACGTGCTTATGCCGATATAACTGGTCTTGCTCCAACCTATGATGAACTAAATACTTGGAGAAATAATACCAACGAAAATTGGTACTCGCAATTAATAGATAAATTATTACAAAAGCCAGCTTACGGTGAAAAAATGGCTTTGTTATGGATGGACCTTGCTCGATATGCCGACTCTTATGGTTTTCAAGATGATAATATAAGATCGCAATGGCCATGGAGAGATTGGGTAATCAATGCCTTTAATACCAACTTACATTATGATCAATTTCTAACACAACAAATTGCAGGCGACCTACTTCCTAATGCAAGTAAATCCAATATTTTGGCAACTGCCTTTTTTAGAAATCATAAATACACTGAAGAAGGTGGTGTGATTGAAGAAGAATATCGAGTTTCTTATAATATCGATAAAACAAGAACCTATGGCAAAGCCATATTAGGTGTAACGATTGAGTGTGCGCAATGTCATGATCATAAATATGATCCATTCTCTAATAAAGATTACTACCAACTATACGCCTTCTTTAATATGAGTAAAGAAAAAGGATACGAGGGCGATGTAAGTATTTCTACTCCGGCAAAAAATCCAAAACTATTTATAACTAAAGAGGAACAAACAAAATTACTCTCCTTTATCAATAATGTTGATACCAATAAATTAGAGGTCTCCGTTATGGGAGATTGGAAAGTGGGTGATACGGTAAAAGCAAGGCCTACTTACATTTTAAGTAGGGGTAGTTATGATGCACCTACTACTATAGAAGTAAAGCCTACTGCATTAGAATCTATCATGCCTTTTGATAGCTTAAAATATGAGCGTAATAGATTAGGCTTAGCTAAATGGACCGTAGAAAAAAAGAATCCATTAACGGCAAGAGTTTTTGTAAATTTTATTTGGCAAGAAATTTTTGGAAAAGGTATTGTTAAAACCTCAAGTGATTATGGTTTACAAGGCGAGCTCCCTTCTCATCCTGCCTTATTAGATTGGTTGGCTGTCGATTTCATGGAGCATGATTGGGATGTTAAATATTTATTTAAAAAAATATTATCTAGTAATACCTACCAACAATCTAGTGTAGTGAGCAAAAAACAAATAGAACAAGATCCTGAAAATTTATATTATAGTAGAGCTCCTCGTTTGCGTTTTAAAGCAGAAATTGTTAGGGATTGGGTTTTAGGAACGAGCGGAATATTAAACCCAACAATTGGCGGACCAAGTGTAAAGCCTTATCAACCTAAAGGTGTTTGGGAAAGTACCACCTCGGGCCGAGGGGTATTGGCTTCCTATAAACAAGATCATGGCCCTGCTATATATCGTAGAGGCTTATATACTTTTATAAAATTAACAGCACCTCCTCCTAGCATGATGATTTTTGATGCAAGCAATAGAGATCAATGTGAAGCGAAAAGAGCTAGCACCAATACACCTTTGCAAGCTTTAACCATGTTAAATGACCCTGCAGTATTAGAGGCCGCACGTGTACTTTCAGAAAATATTTCAATAAGTAGCAAATCATTAGAAGATAAAGTAGAGCAGGCTTTTGAAACCATAGTCATTAGAAAGCCTTCTTCCTTTGAACGAAAAAAATTAAAAGACTACTGTGACAAACAAGTTTTATTCTTTACAACAAATGCTGCCATTTTAAAAAATACTTTAGCCGTGGGCGAATACCAACATCCTTCTAAAAAATACAACGAAGCAGAAGCAGCCGCCTTAATGAAAACAATATTGATTTTATACAACTTAGAAGAAACCATCACAAAATCATAAATATTTATTATGAATGAATTTTTAGAACATGGCTTAAATCAAAATAGAAGAAAATTCTTATCTAAACTTAGTTTAGGTATTGGTGGACTTGCGCTAGGATCTTTAATGGTACCGGGGCTTTTTGATGCAAGCAATGAAGAAGAATTATTTGCAAACGTATTACCTCATTTTGCTCCAAAAGCAAAACGTGTAATTTATTTATTTCAAAATGGCGCACCTTCTCAATTAGACTTGTTTGATTACAAGCCTTTGTTGCAAAAAATGCAAGGCGCTGAATTGCCTGCTAGCATTCGTAACGGGCAAAGATTAACAGGCATGACAGCCAATCAAGCAAAATTTCCATTGGCAGGAACTAAATTTAATTTTGCACAACATGGAAGCAATGGTGCTTGGTTTAGTGAAACACTTCCACATATGGCAAGTCTTGCCGATGATTTTTGTATGGTGAAAACCATGTATACCGAAGCCATCAATCATGATCCAGCGCTTACTTTTTTTCAAACTGGTTCGCAAGTAGGCAATCGTCCAAGTATGGGTTCTTGGATTAGTTATGGCTTAGGAAGTGAAAATAAAAACCTGCCTGCTTTTTGTGTATTATTAAGTAAAGGGAAAGGAAATGGTCAAGGCGTATATTCTAAATTATGGAATAACGGATTCTTAGATTCCATACACCAAGGTGTTCAGTTTAGTAGTGGTGAAGAACCTGTAAAATATTTAACAGACCCTGAATTTATTGATAGAGGAGATAAAAGAAAAATTTTAGATGAGATTGCTGCATTGAATCAAGAATCATATAAAAATATTGGTGATCCTGAAATCGTAACAAAGATTCAGCAATATGAATTAGCTTATAGAATGCAAATGGCGGTACCAGAAATTACATCTTTACAAAACGAACCAGAGTCAATTGTAAAAATGTACGGTCCTGAATGTTTGATCCCTGGCACTTATGCAGCCAATTGTTTATTGGCAAGAAAGCTTTCTGAAAATGGCGTTCGCTTTGTACAATTGTACCATCAAGGTTGGGACACCCATGGGAACTTACCCAAAGAATTAGAAGGACAATGTAAAGATGTTGATCAATCTTCTGCTGCCCTTATTAAAGATTTAAAACAAAGAGGTTTATTGGATGAAACCTTAGTGATATGGGGTGGTGAATTTGGAAGAACCAATTATTGCCAAGGTGCACTTACTAAAGATAACTATGGAAGAGATCATCATCCAAAATGTTTTACCATACTGATGGCTGGTGGAGGTGTAAAACCTGGCGTATTTGGAGAAACAGATGATTTTGGATATAATATTAATTCCTTACCCGTGCATGTGCATGATTTTCATGCCACCGTTATGCATTTGATGGGGATCGATCATGAAAGATTTACATTTAAACATCAAGGTAGACGTTACCGATTAACAGATGTAGCAGGCAAAGTAGTAAATGAAATTATAAGCTAAGTATGGAAATTAAAAAGGTTAATCAAATAGGAGAGTGGTGTATTTGGTTTTTAAATCCTCTTCTACTTGTAATGGCAATATATAGTGAAACAAGTAAGTCCAATGATGTTTTATTATGGATAGGAAAATTACATCCCCTTGTTTTACACTTTCCCATTGTAGTGGGTATAGCCATTGTTGTTTATTATCTTTTCTTACAGCAAAAAGCACTTGAAGAAAATATTGAAAAATTAGTATTAGTAGCCAATGCTTTGATGGCTTCTATTGTGGCGCTATTCGGATTGTTATTATCTAAACAAGATGCTTATGATACTACTATTTTAACATTACATAAGTGGGGTGGTGTCGCCATCGCACTATTAAGCTGGCTATTGATATATTCACAAAGTAGTAAGGCTAACTTAAAGAAATTAGTAGCAATAGTCTATTTATTCGTTTTACTTTTTTTTACCCACAAAGGAGCTTTATTAACGCATGGAGAAAATGCATTGTCAATGCCAAGTACTAACATAGCGACTATTGAGGAAATAAAAACTACAGATAGTAGTTTGTCTGTGTATGAAAAAGCCATTGCACCCATACTAGCTCAAAAATGTGTAAGCTGTCATGGTGCTGAAAAAATAAAAGGAAAACTTCAATTACATACTCCAGACTTTATTTTAAAAGGCGGGAAAGATGGAAATATTTTAAATAGTATACAAAATAAAGAGGCGTTATTACTACAAAGGATCCATTTGCCCAATGCAGATGAAAAACATATGCCTCCAGACGGCAAGCTACAGTTGACTTTGGAAGAATTAACCTTATTGAATAAATGGGTAAAGGCTGGTGGAAATTTTACAAAGAAAATTAGTGAATTAGCAAAAACAGATAGCTTAGCAATTTTGGCATTGGCTTACAAAGCACCCGCTAAAGGCAAGGGAGACAATAAAAATACAGCACCCGATTTAAAAGAATATAATACTAGTTATTGCAGCGTAAATTATTTATATAATGGATCAGAAGAAGTAGCCGTTAATTTTTTTCAAGGATCTTTTTACAAAAAGGAGCAATTAGCAAAACTAGAAAATTTAAAAGACAAAGTAGTAAGCTTAAATATGCAAAGTATGCCGCTTACCAAAGATGATATTACATTAATAACAAAGTTTGTTAATCTAAAAAAATTAAACTTAAACTATTCTAAATTGTCATTAGTAGATTTACAGCCACTTAAAAATTTAACGAAATTAAATAATTTATCTATTTGTGGTATTGAGCTTGACCAAAATACCCTAACTGCTTTCATAGACAAGTCTCCATTTACAGAAATTCATATTTGGACCAATCATTCCAATGAAAAAGAATTTGAAAAACTTACTGCTAGTAATAAAAAAGTAAAAATTATCATAGGGGATAATTTAGATACTGAAATTATTAAATTAACGAGCCCTATCATCGAGCAAGACTCTCTTATAATTGTTTCCTATTTAGATGTACCCATAAAACATTTTTTGAAAGGAACCATTGTAAGGTATACAACAGATGGAAAAGATCCAGATAGTATTACTAGTCCTATCTATGCTAAAAAATTACATTTTACTAAAAACACAATGTTAAAAGCGAAAGCCTTTAAACCAGGATGGTTAAGTAGCGATGTGGTTCAAAAAACATTTTATAAATCTGAGATTCATCCTGACTCTATATACTTTGTGACGAATCCCGACAAAAAATATCCAGGCACAGGCGCTAAAACCCTTATTGACTATGAGTTAGGGGAACAAAATTTTTCTAATGGAAAGTGGCTCGCCTATAGAGATGGGCCCATGAAATTTGTAATAGGTTTTAATCAGGCAAAACAATTACACGAAGCACATTTTAATGCGTTTGTCGATAATGGTGCTTATATATTTCCTATACTTTCCATTATAATTGAAGGCAGTAACGATGGCATACAATTTAAAAAATTAAATGAAGCCCGTTTCCCTTCATTAGAAAAAACCGATGTGGTGAGAGAAAATAAATCATTTAGCTGCGATATCCCTGGAGATAAATCATTTAAATATTACAGGTTCACTTTATTAAATCTAAAGAAGTTACCTACATGGCATCCAGGTAAAGGAACGCCTGCATGGATATTTGTAGATGAATTATTCTTAAACTAAGTTATCTTATTTTCAACAGTACATTATTCAACTACTAGCAGTTTACTCTATAACATACCAGCTATAAGAATCGGCTGGTATCGTAAAAGTGAAATCAATCGTATAGTCTCTGTTTACTGTATATTTTTTTGCGATCCCTTTTGCATCTTTTATAATTGCTTGTTGTGTCAATCCAGTATAATATAATGGCAATGCTATGGTTCGTGTAATGGCTTCTTGTGTCGGATTAAATAACATAAATAATCCTTTTTCGCGTAGTGATGCATTTACGTGCATCCAACCATCCCAATCTCGACCATCGGCACGACGCAATTGAATCATATCTGCATTTAATATGTTGCGATATTTTTTATACCACTGAATGGTTTTAGCAACCATCTGTTTGGTAGTCTCTGTATCATATAATCTTGGTCCGCGATAACAAGCCTGTACGCCAGCACCATAATATTGCATCATTAATTGCTCATAATCATTTATGTGCTCGCTAAGTGGCTCTAGGACTGCCTCTGCTCCACCTCCTTGGTATTTAGTTAAGGGTACAAAACCCCATGCCATCGATGGAATTTTTTCCAAAGTGCCATCGTGTATGTTTTGACGGTTAATAATTTTTTGTTGTGGTCTTGGTAAAGAAAAATTCACTTCTCTATAACCCAATGCAATTTTATGAGTGCCATCTAAAAAATACCAGTCAGGCGCATTGATATACACCCCATGTTCATTTAACCAAT
>CAINWZ010000166.1 GCA_903854725.1 uncultured Bacteroidota bacterium | reverse complement strand
TAAAAATTAGATAATATGAAAGTTACTGTTGTTGGCGCTGGTGCAGTTGGCGCTACTTGTGCAGATAATATTGCACGTAAAGAATTAGCAAATGAATTAGTATTATTAGATATTAAAGATGGATTTGCAGAAGGTAAAGCGCAGGATATGATGCAGACTAATGCATTATTAGGATTTGATACAAAAATTAGTGGTAGCACCAACGATTATAGCAAAACAGCCAATTCAGATGTGGTTGTTATTACTTCAGGCTTACCTCGTAAACCAGGTATGACACGTGAAGAGTTGATAGGCACCAATGCTGGTATTGTAAAAGGTGTGTGCGAGAATATTTTAAAATTCTCTCCTAATGCTATTATTATAGTAATTAGTAATCCAATGGATACGATGACTTATTTAGCAATGCAATCTACAGGATTACCTAAAAATAGAATTATTGGAATGGGTGGTACTTTAGATAGTGCTCGTTTCAAATATCAATTAAGTGCAACATTAAATTGCAGCCCTTCAGATTTAAACGCACTTGTTATAGGTGGACATGGCGATACCACTATGATTCCTTTAATAAAGCATGCAACTTGGAATAGCATTCCAGTAACTAAATTTTTAGATGCAGCGCAACAAGAAAAAATTATAAATGATACAATGGTGGGTGGTGCAACACTTACAAAATTATTAGGTACTTCGGCCTGGTATGCACCAGGTGCTGCCGGAGCTGCATTAGTTGAGAGTATTGTAAGAGATGAGAAGAAATTATTTACTTGTTGTGTAAGCTTAGATGGCGAGTACGGCCAAAAAGATATTTGCTTAGGCGTTCCTGTTGTAATTGGCAAGAATGGCTGGGAGAAAATTATACCAATGGATTTATCTGCAGATGAACAAGCTGCTTTTAATAAAAGTGCAGACGCGGTAAGAAGTATGAATGATGTTTTAAAAACATTATAAGCACTTCTACTGTATGTAGGAATAAATTGAAAGCCTTCTGGAGAAATCTAGAAGGCTTTTTTAATTTCTATTAAACTCATTTACTTTTGAAGCAATGCTGGGAATATTTTGCAAACGCATGCAAGCAAAATGTGCTTGTGGACAATGGTTGGATCCCTGCTTCGTACAAGGTTGGCAGGATAAATGAGGTACCATCGAATTAAAATGTGGCGTGGTTGTATCTTTTGGGTAAGTAGCTTCAAATTGAAGTAAGGGACTAGTTGCCCCCCAAATAGTAATAGTTGGTTTTTTAAAAGCAGCCGCTACATGCAAAAAGCCGGTATCATGAGAAACCACTACTTGCGACATTTGAATAATACTCGCCGATGCTGTTAAATCATACTTACCGCAAGCATTGTAAACAAACTCAGCAGCAGCCAAAGTAATTTCATTGGCTACAGTTGCATCTTCTTTGCCTCCCACTAAGACAATAGGCCTTTTTAGTTGTTGTGCTAATTCAATCCATTTAGCGGCAGGCATTTTTTTATTAAAATAAGAAGCCCCTATTACAAAAGCCACAAATCCTGCTTGATGACTTGTAGGCAAATTAGAAGCTTTAAATGTATAGTCTTTAGGAAAAAAATAATCTAACCCCTGGCCATCATTGATCACTTTAAAATATGCAAGTGTATCTATATACCTATCGCACACATGCGACTTGGGTAAAAAATTAAAATGCAATTTTGCTAAAATCCATTTTTGTATACTTAGTTTGTGATAAGAAAAAGAAGGAACCCCTAATGCCTTTTTTATTTTCCAAGTTCTAATATTATGATGTAAATCAATAATGTAGTCGAATTGTATATTTTTTAAAGCTTCAATAGTATCCTGCATATCATTGCCTAAAAAATGACAATGATCTATGAAAGGATTGTTGGTAACCAAATCTTTCATAGACTCCTTTGTTAAAAAATGTATTTCAACGCCAGGTATTTGTTTTTTGGCACAGCGAACAGCTGAGGAGGTTAATACAATATCACCAATAGATGAAAAACGTATAAATAATAAACGCATATATTTTTATAACTAAGGAAGTGGATTATCATGCTCTAGATAATCTAAATCTTTATGATAGGTTTCTTCTGTAAATACAAAAGCAATAAGTGTAATTAACATTACAGTAGCTCCTGTAAAAATGCCACTTTGAACAATGTTCCAACCAAATTTCTTTTGTAAAATATCTAAGAATAAAAAATTAATTAAGGGTAAGGCACCTCTCACCATATTGGGGATAGTAGTAGCTGCAGTGGCCCTCAAATTTGTACCAAACTGCTCGGCAGCCATTTGATTGAAGATAGCCCAGTAGCCAGTACTAAATCCTAAAAAGGCACATATGGCATACATTCTGTCGTCATTATTATTGTAACTGCTAAAAAATAAAACCATGCCTAACACACTAAAGGTATAAAATAAGAGCAATGCCTTTTTTCTGCTTTGGAAATATTGACTCACATACCCTATCAGTAAATCACCTGTTGCAATACCTATATAAGCAAACATTACGGATTTTCCAGAATCAATTAAATTCACGCCATATAAAGTAGTAGCAAATTTGTTACTGTAATTAATCATTACGCCAATCACAAACCAAGTAGGCAATCCAATTAAGATGGCTTTGATGTATTTAGAAAACCGCGCATACGAACTAAAAAATAATAAAAAATTGCCTTTAGAAATATTTGCCAACTTAGCCGACTCAAACATAAATGACTCCGCAACCTTAACACGTAATATTAAAAGTAGGAAGCCTAAAACACCCCCTATTTGATAACACAATCTCCAATCAGAAGTTACTTTAAAAGTAAAATAGGCAAATACCGCACCAAATAAACCAATGCCTGCTACCATAGAAGTTCCAATACCTCTTTTGTTTTTGGGCAACATCTCAGAAACCAATGTAATGCCAGCGCCTAGTTCTCCAGCCAATCCTATGCCACCCAAAAAACGGCAATAAGCATATTGGTCAACGGTTTGCACAAAAGATGTTAAAAAATTAGCAATCGAATAAAGTACAATTGATCCAAATAAAACTTTGAGCCTGCCTTTCTTATCACCTAAAACACCCCACAAAATACCGCCTATTAACAAACCAGACATTTGCCAATTAATAATATGCGCACTATCTACAATAATGGTTTCTGCAGTAGCGCCCAAACTCATCACACTAGGTTGTCTTACAATGGTAAACAAAAGCAAATCGTAAACGTCTACAAAATATCCTAAAGCTGCCACAAAAACGGGCAGTGACAATAATCCTATTTGTTTATTTGAGGTCATACGCTTTTAATAAATTGATTAATTTAAATAAGGTTGCTTTATTTTTTAGTTCTATGTTTTATTACTTGAAAAATTACTGGTGCTGTAGTAACTAAGACAATACCTAACACAATTACTTCTAAATGTTTTTTTAAGTCGAATTGGAAATTATTCAAAATCCATGATTGTAAAAAATGTCCTGCACATAACATACTAGCCACCCAAGCCACGCAGCCAATGATGTTAAAATAATTAAATTTATTTTTATCCATTTTTACTATGCCTGCTACAATGGGGGCAAAAGTGCGTACTATAGGAATAAATCTTGCAATTACAATAGCACGACCTCCATGTTTGGCATAAAAGTCATTTGCTTGCAGTAAATATTTTTTCTTGAAAAGTATATTGTCTTTCCAGTCATACATAGCAGGACCCACCTTATTTCCAATACTATAGCCAACATAATTACCTATAATACCTACAACCGATATGACCGAGAATAAAATGAATAAATTAATCCATTCGTTATTACTTGCAAATATTTGTGCTGCCAATGGAGCACTATAAATACCTGCTACAAAAAGCAAGCTATCTCCAGGCAAGAAAAAGCCAAAAAATAAACCAGTTTCTGCGAACACTACAAATAGCAAAAGCCACAAGCCGCCATTTTCAATATAATATTGAGGTTGTAATAACTGACTCCAATGAAATGCATCCAATAATGTGATCATCAATATAATATTTTAAGCTTGCGCCGGATTTTCAAGAGCTCCCTCCCATTTACTAACTACCGTAGTAGCTAAACTATTCCCTAGCACATTGGTAGTAGATCTAAACATATCGCAAAAATGGTCAATAGGTAAAATTAAAGCAATCCCTTCTGGCGGAATATTAAACATGGCGCAAGTGGCAGTTACAACAATTAATGAAGCACGAGGAACCCCTGCGATGCCTTTACTTGTTAGCATGAGTACAACTAACATGGTAAGCTGAGTGCCTATGTCAATATGAACACCATAAGCCTGTGCTATTGCCATACTAGCAAAAGTCATATACATCATGCTTCCATCTAAATTAAAAGAATACCCTAATGGAAGAATAAAAGAAACAATTTTGTCTTTGCAACCAAAGCGCACTAACTCTTCCGATAATTTTGGAAAAACCGCTTCGCTACTGGTTGTACTAAAAGCAATGACTAAAGGTGTAGTAATATGTTTTAACAAAGAAGGAATTCTTTTTCCTAAAACAATAAAACCAACCCCTAATAAGAAGATCCATAAAACTCCAATACCCATTAAAAAGTACATTAAATATTTGCCGTAAAAAATAAAAATGGCCAAGCCCTTGCTTGCAATAACAGCAGCTATCGCCCCAAAAACGCCCAACGGCGCAAAGTTCATCACATAGCCTACCATTTTTAAAATAATATGAGAAACTGTTTCAAGTACTTTGATAAAACCTTTTGCAGCATCTCCAATAGCAGCAGCAGCCACGCCAAAGAAAATACTAAAAATAACTATTTGTAAAATTTCATTATTAGACATGGCCTCAAACATGCTTTTCGGAAAAACATGTTCCACGAAATTTATTAAACTAAAAGATTTTGTGTTTCCTATTAAATCTTTGGCGCCATTAGTATCGGCATTGCTTAAAGCAATCCCCTCCCCTGGTTTAAAAATATTTACTAATACCAATCCAATTAACAAGCTCACCAAAGAAGCTGTAATAAACCAAAGCATCGCCTTTCCTCCCACACGACCTACTGTTTTTAAGTCTCCGAGTTTAGCAATTCCCACAACCAAAGTGCTAAAAACCAATGGCGCAATAATCATTTGCACTAGGCGTAAAAAAATGGTCGTTAAAAGTTTGCTATTCTTAGCAAAAGAAGCAATGGTTTCTTCACTGTAATTTTCATGGATATAATAGCCCAAAATAGCACCTGCTATCATAGCAATTACAATGTAAATAGTAAGTTTATTAGATTTTTTCATGCAATAGTAATTACTGCAATATAAGACTTAAGTATTAAAAAAATATCCAAAAAAAAGGGTCATTTTTCATAGAATTATAGCTCGATTTTGCAAAAAAAGTGGTATTTTCCAAGATAAATTGATACCACAACAAACCAATTAATTATGAGTTTATTTAGAAAGAAAGATTTATCAGCCATGTTGTCTCAAGCCGAAGATGGTGGCAAGGGCTTAAAACGTACTTTAGGTGCCGGCAACTTAGTTGCATTAGGCGTTGGAGCTATTATAGGTGCAGGACTTTTTGTTAGAACTGCTGCAGCCGCTGGACAAGCCGCTGGACCTGCTGTAACATTGTCTTTTATTGTCGCAGCAGTGGGTTGCGCTTTTGCAGGCTTATGCTACGCAGAATTTGCAGCCATGATTCCTATTTCAGGAAGTGCTTATGCCTACTCTTATGTAACAATGGGAGAAACGGTAGCATGGATTATTGGATGGGCTTTAATTATGGAATATGCCTTAGGTGCTGCAACAGTTTCTATTGCATGGAGTGAATATTTGAACAAGCTGCTGGGAGGAGCTATTCCTTATGAATGGAGCCACTCCCCGCTCGAAAGCATAACCGATACCGCAGGTGTATTACATCACGGTATCATGAATGCACCCGCTTTAGTGATATTATTATTATTGACTTTATTACTAATTAAGGGAACACAAGAATCTGCTATTGTAAATGCTGTAATTGTATTTATTAAAGTAGCCATTGTAATTTTATTTATTATTTTAGGTTGGCAGTTTATACGCCTCGAAAATCATACGCCTTATTTAATACCTGCAAATCAACCACCATTAATAGATGCCTCTGGTAAAGTTATTGCCGACTACTCTGGCGCCTTTAAGCATGGCTGGGGTGGTGTATTAGGTGGTGCAGCCATTGTATTCTTTGCCTTTATTGGTTTTGATGCCGTATCTACTGCAGCACAGGAAGCGAAAAATCCTAAAAGAGATATGCCTATTGGTATTTTAGGTTCATTAGTAGTGTGTACTATTTTATATATATTATTTGGACACGTATTAACTGGTGTTGCTAATTGGAAAGACTTTGTAGATCCTTTAAAAGGTCGTGAAGCTTCTGTAGCCTATGCTATTTCTACTTATATGACAGGATATGGTTGGTTGGCAACAGCGGTAACGGTTGCTATTTTAGCAGGATTTAGTTCTGTTATATTAGTCATGTTAATGGGTCAATCACGTGTATTCTACTCTATGGCTAATGATGGATTATTACCAAAAGTATTCTCTGAATTACATCCTAAGTTTAGAACTCCTTACAAATCGAACTGGATTTTATTTGTTTTTGTAGGAGCATTTGCTGCTTTTGTGCCTGGTAATGTGGCAGGTGATTTAACCTCATTTGGTACTTTATTCGCCTTCGTACTAGTAAGTGCTGGTATTTGGATTTTACGTAGAAAATCACCAGATATGGAAAGACCATTTAAAACTCCATTAGTACCATTAGTGCCTATTTTAGGAGCTGTCATCTGCTTAGCAATGATATTTGCCTTAGATGCACAAACACTAAAAGTAGCTTTTGCTTGGATGGCCTTAGGCTTGGTAGTTTATTTCCTTTATGGTCGTAAACATAGCAAACTAAATAGTTAATTCTATTAAATCATACATTTGAAAAGTCTCCTCGAACACTCGGGGGGACTTTTTTTTTCTTATTTTTGCAACTCTTAACACCTACAACTATGGGAAGGATATTTGAAGTTCGAAAAGCCACAATGTTCAAAAGATTTGATCGTATGGCAAAACAATTTACCCGTATCGGTAAAGAAATTGTAATTGCAGTAAAAGCAAGTGGCCCTAATCCAGATGACAACCCTGCCTTAAGAAGATGTTACCAGAATGCAAGAAGTGTGGGCATGCCAAAAGATCGTGTGGAAGCGGCCATTAAAAGAGCCATGGGTAAAGACACGAGTAACTATGAAGAAATATTATACGAAGGCTATGCGCCACATGGAGTGGCATTATTAGTTGAGACTGCTACTGACAATCATGTAAGAACAGTTGCCAATGTAAAAAGTCATTTTAACAAAGGACATGGCACATTAGGCAATAGCGGAAGTGTTAGTTTTCAGTTTAAGAAAATGGGTGTCTTTAATTTAAAACCAGAGGGATTAAACATGGACGATTTGGAATTAGAATTGATAGACCATGGATTAGATGAATTAGGAGAAAGTAATGATGAGAACGAAAATCCTATTATAGTGTTACGTTGCGCCTTCACTGATTTTGGAAATTTACAAAAAGCTTTAGAAGATAAAAATATTCATCCCATTAGCGCACAGCTAGAATGGATACCTACAACAACTGTTCCGGTATCAGATGAGCAAGCAGAAGATATTAGTAAATTAATAGAAAGATTAGAAGAGGACGAAGATGTGAACAAAGTATTTCACAATATGGGATAAACATTACTCTGCCATCATCTCACTAATTACATTAATAATTTCCTCCGTATTAGGCTTGGAGAAATAGTCGCCGTCGCTACCAAAAGCAGGACGATGTGCTTTAGCACTTAAAGTACGCGCAGCTACATCCAACCAGCGATAGCCCCCTTGCATTTCAATCACTTGTTGATACATATAAGCACTGGCACCGCCAGGAACATCTTCATCTACAAATAAAATTCGATTGGTTTTCTTAAGCGAAGCTACTATCATATGATTAATATCAAATGGAAGTAAGGTTTGCACATCTATAATTTCACAATCGATGCCCATTGCTAATAATCTATTGGCCGCATCATCTACAATTCTTAAAGTAGAACCATAAGAAACAATGGTAACATCATTCCCCTCTTTTAAAATTTCTGGCTTACCCAATGGTACGGTAAATGCAGTAAGATTAGTAGGCATTTTTTCTTTTAATCGATAGCCATTTAAACACTCTATTAATAATGCAGGGTCATTTCCTCTCAATAAAGTATTATACATACCTACTGCTTGAACCATATTTCTTGGCACACAAACAAACATGCCTCTTAAGGCATTCACTATTACACCCATTGGTGAGCCGCTATGAAAAATGCCTTCTAAACGGTGACCTCTAGTTCTAATAATAACAGGGCTGCTTTGTAAACCATTTGAACGGTAATGAATAGTAGCAATATCATCACTCAATGTTTGTAAGCCATACAATAAATAATCTAAGTATTGAATTTCTGCGATTGGTCTTAAGCCACGCAAAGCCATTCCATGTGCTTGACCCATGATAGATTGTTCTCTAATGCCTGTATCAAAAATTCGATCCGCACCATGTTTATGCTGAAGGCCTGCAAAACCTTGGTTCACGTCGCCTATATTTCCTAAATCTTCTCCAAAAGCATATACTGCTGGGTTCTCTGAAAACAATTGATCAAAATAATGATTCAATACTTCATATCCATTCATCGTAGCTGCATCTTGTGCATATTCAGGTTCCACGACAGAAACATTCAAAGCACTTTTGGGACCTTCATTGTATAAATTTTTGCTATAAAAAGGGGCTTCTTGTTGATGATATTTTGCTAAAAAAGATTTTATTGCTATTCCATTAGGATGTTGTGGCATTTTTTCAAGTACCAAATTGATGGTTCTGAAAATATCTCTTTTTAAAGGCTCTCTACTTTGTACCAATTCTTGCAATAAGGTATTGGCTATTTGCAAATCGGTTTCTGGTAAACCTTGATGTACTAATGCAACTACTTCTGTTATTTTTTCTTTAATAGGTGCTAAATACTTTTCCCAAGCAGCCAGTTTTTGAGCACGCACCATTTTTTTTACTTCAGCTTCAACTTCTTGCAATATCTCATCGGTAGACAATTCATTTACAATAAGCAATTCTCTCATTTTTTTATTACAATCCCAATCTCTCTCCCACTCTAAACGTTCTGCAGGTTTATATCTTTCATGACTGCCACTTGTTGAGTGTCCTTGGGGTTGTGTTAATTCTTGTACATGAAATACAACAGGAGTATGTGTATCTCTAGTATATCTTATACCTTCTTCAAATGTTTCACACAAAGCAGCATAGTCCCAACCCTTCACGGTATATATTTTTATGCCATTCGTATTTTTCTCTTTTTCGAAGCCTCTTAAAACAGCAGAGATAGACCCTTTGGTAGTTTGCAAATCGGTGGGTACAGAAATTCCGTATCCGTCATCATACACAAAAACAGCCATGGGAACTTGCAATACACCTGCCGCATTAATGGCTTCCCAAAAATGACCTTCCGAAGTACTCGCATCGCCAATGGTACAAAAGCAAACCTCATTACCATTATTACTCAAATGTGAAAAGGAATCTTTATTTTTTGCATTTCTAAAACAATTAGAAGCAAATGCTAAGCCCAAACCACGCATCATTTGTCCAGCAGTGGGTGCGATGTCGGCCGAAATATTAAATTGATTTACTAAATCATTCCATTGTCCTTTTTCATTTACAAATGCAGTTGCAAAATGCGCATTCATATTCTTACCTCCACTAAAAGGATCGTTTAAAACGTCGGAATATAATTGAGAAAAATAATCTTCGACATTCGCTACTTCTAAAGCAAACATAAAAGTTTGGTCTCTATAATAACCACTTCTAAAATCACCCTTTTCAAAAAATTTGGCGAGCGCAATTTGAGCTACTTCTTTTCCATCCCCAAAAATGCCAAACTTTGCTTTCCCTGTTAATACCTCCCTTCTACCTAATAAGCTAACCTCCCGGCTCATTATAGCCAATTTATAGTCGGCAATAACGGAGTTCCGAAATGCCTCAAAAGAGAGCATGTCTTGGGCAGATACAGCTTCAAGGGTGGATTCCATTTGACAAAAATAGGGGTCAAAAAGCATAAAAAGTACATTCATAACTAAAATCACTTAATTAGTGAAATTTCAATATTTTCGTAAGCCTATTTCAACCAATTTTTGTACCTATTATTCAAAAAGAATATGAAAAAAACAACCTTTTTTGCAAGCGTTTTAGCCCTTTTTATAGGTCTACACCCAGCCAGTGCCCAAACAAATGTTGACGATGTTTTAAAGTTCAAAAACGACCAATATGACTTTGGTAAAATAAGCTTTGGCAAACCTGCAACCTATACCATTGAAATTAGCAATATAGGCAAGGACACGGTTACCTTATTAAATGCAAAGCCAGGTTGTGGATGCACCACACCCAATTTTAAGCCCAATCAAAAAATGGCACCAGGTCAATCGGCACAGGTTCAAATAACTTTTAACGGAAGTGCCATGGGCGTATTTAGTCGTTTTACCGACTTAGAATTTTCAGGTGGTTTGAAAAAACAAACTAAATTTACAGGAGAAGGTGTTGCTATTACAAATAATGCAACAACGCCTACACTTACCAATCAGCCCATTAAACAATAAAATATGAAAACAAGATTACTTTTTTTAAGCTTATTTATGGCTGCAACTAGTTTTGCGCAAACAAGTATTCGTTTTGATAAAACGAATCATAATTATGGTAAAATAATTAAAGGTGTTCACAAGTCT
>CAINWZ010000165.1 GCA_903854725.1 uncultured Bacteroidota bacterium | reverse complement strand
GTTTGTACAATTAAGGCTAATTTCAAAGACTCGTAATCGTTATTAATTTTATGAGAAACCACCATGCCCTCTATCACTTGATAAAACGCATTGTCTAAATCTAATGCCAATCTTTCTCCAAACAAAGCATGATTTCTTTTCTTATAAATAACAGTTCTTTGCTTGTTCATCACATCATCATATTCCAACAAACGCTTTCTAACACCAAAGTTATTTTCCTCTACTTTTTTCTGCGCTCTTTCAATAGATTTTGTTATCATGCTATGTTGAATAACTTCACCTTCTTTGTAACCAGCAAAGTCCATCACTTTTGCAATTCGCTCACTTCCAAACATGCGCATTAAATCATCTTCCAATGATATAAAAAATTGAGAAGATCCCGGATCCCCTTGTCTTCCTGCACGACCACGTAGTTGTCTATCTACTCTACGAGATTCATGACGCTCTGTTCCTAATATAGCCAAACCACCTGCAGCTTTTACTTCAGGACTTAATTTAATATCTGTTCCACGACCTGCCATATTAGTTGCAATAGTTACTGCACCAGTTAAACCCGCTTCTGCAACTACTTGCGCTTCACGTGCATGCTGTTTCGCATTCAATACATTGTGTGGAATATTTTGTTGACGCAACATTCTGCTTAACAATTCACTTACTTCCACTGAAGTAGTTCCGCATAATACAGGACGTCCTTTTTCTCTTAAATCAACAATCGCTTCTATAACAGCTCCTAATTTTTCACGCTTAGTTTTATATACTAAATCTTGTTCGTCTTTTCTAATAGCTGGAATATTGGTAGGGATAGAAACCACATCTAATTTATAGATGCTCCAAAATTCAGAAGCTTCTGTTTCCGCTGTACCTGTCATACCTGCTAGCTTATGGTACATTCTAAAAAAGTTCTGCAAGGTAATAGTCGCATAGGTTTGTGTAGCAGCTTCAATTTTTACATTTTCTTTTGCTTCAATGGCTTGATGTAAACCGTCAGAATAACGACGACCTTCCATAATACGACCCGTTTGCTCATCGACAATTTTTACTTGTCCTTCTATAACTACATATTCTACGTCATTATCAAATAAAGTATACGCCTTCAATAATTGATTTACCGTGTGAATACGATCGGCCTTAATACTGTACTCAGTTATGATGGTTTCTTTTTGTTGTAATTTTTCTTCGGCTTGTAAATTTGCATTTTGATCAATCGCATTCAATACCACACTAATGTCTGGCAGTAAAAAGAAATTCGGATCTTCTCCTTGCTTCGTAATTAATTGCAAGCCTTTATCAGTCAATTCTACTGAATTATTTTTCTCGTCAATATGAAAAAACAAATCTTCATCTACATGCGGCATTTCTCTTTGCTGATCTGCTAAATAATAATTTTCAGACTTTTGCAACTTTACTCTTATTCCTGGCTCACTTAAATATTTAATAATAGCACTGTTCTTAGGCAATCCTCTAAAGGCACTGTATAAAGCCTTTCCACCATCTTTAGGATCGTCGTTGCCTTCTGCAATTTTCTTTTTTGCTTCAATTAAAAATTGATTCACTGTTTTCTTTTGCATCTCCACCAACTTTTCAATTCTTGGTTTCAATTCAAAAAATTGTTGCTCTCCAGTTTGGTGTCCAATGGGACCAGAAATAATTAATGGAGTACGCGCATCATCAATTAACACACTATCCACCTCATCCACCATAGCATAATGATGTTTACGTTGCACCATTTCTCCTGGAGTATGCACCATATTGTCTCTTAAATAATCAAACCCAAATTCATTGTTTGTTCCATAAGTAATGTCGGCGCGATATGCATTGCGACGTTCTTCGGAGTTAGGCTGATGCTTGTCGATACAATCTACTGTAACGCCTAACCACTCAAATAAAGTTCCATTCCATTCACTATCTCTTTTAGCTAAGTAGTCGTTCACTGTAACTATATGCACTCCTTCTCCTGCTAATGCATTTAAGTAAGCTGGTAATGTAGATACCAAAGTTTTACCCTCACCGGTTGACATTTCGGCAATTTTCCCTTGATGTAGCACTATACCACCCAATAACTGCACATCATAATGGACCATATTCCAAGTAATGGGAGTACCTGCAGCTTTCCAAGTTGTTTGGAAGACCGATTGGTCTGCTTTTATATTAATATATTCCTTTTTGACAGACAAATCCCTGTCAAGCTCGGTTGCAGTGGCTATTAACTCTTCCTCTTCTGTAAACCTGCGTGCTGCTTCTTTTACAACCGCAAAGGCTTCTGGCAAAATGTCCCAAAGCACCTTTTCCAAAGTCGTATCTTTTTGTTTCTTAAGAGCGTCAACTTGCTCATAAAGGGTATCTCTACCCATAAAATCGCTGGTAGGAAGTGCCTCGGCCTCGGTTTGTAGGGATTCAATTTGAGCGTCCGTTTCACTTACATAGGCTTTTATTCTAGCCTTAAATTCGGTCGATTTAGCCCTTAATTCGTCGTTACTGAGGGTTTTATAGCTATCAAAATGGCCATTAATAACAGCCACTAAATGGTCTATTTTCTTAACGTCTTTTTCGCTTTTCGAACCCCCAAATAATTTACTTATAATTTGCAACATATTCCTGCTTGATAATTGTGTTATTTCCTATACTCAATAGGCGTGCCAAAGTTAAGTAATTGGTGTGAGTTTGAGGGTTTTAAGGGGGTCCCAATATAAAAATTAACATGAATGGCCTTAAAATTGAAAAATGGACGAAAAAATGATACCTTTGCTCGCCTTTGGAGGCCTACAATTTTACCAGGCTTCCACTTGAACATCAGAAACTAAATAATGCTATGGCAGGTCAATTAAACGAAGTAAGAAATAGGATAAAAAGTACGCAAAGTACACAGCAGTTAACCAAAGCTATGAAAATGGTTAGTGCTGCAAAATTACGCCGTGCGCAGGATGCGATCACACAAATGAGACCCTACACGCGCAAGCTACAAGAAATGTTAAGCAATATTATTGGAAGCTTGGATGGTGATATGAATTTATCTTTAGCTGAAACAAGACCCATCAACAATGTGTTATTAATTGTAATAACTTCTGATAGAGGATTGTGTGGTGGATACAACGCCAACTTAGTAAAATTAGCAAAGACTACTATTGCAGAAAAATACGCAAATAAAAATATTACAATTTGGAATATTGGTAAGAAAGGATATGAAAGTTTAACAAAGACAGGACACAAAACAAATGCCGACTATAAAGATATTTTCTTGAACTTGAAATTTGAAAATGTGCAATTAGCTGCCAAGGCGGCGATGACTGCATTTGCTAATAAAGAGTTTGATGCAATAGAAGTAATTTATAGCGAGTTTAAAAATGCTGGAACACAATTACCAACAGCAGAGCCTTTTTTACCTATACCCACTTTTGCTAAAAAAGGAGATAAGAAAAAAACAGATTTTATTTTTGAGCCGCATAAAGAAGTGTTGGTTGCAGAACTAATGCCGAAAATTTTAAACACCCAATTATTTAAAGCAGTACTAGATGCTAATGCCAGTGAGCATGGTGCAAGAATGACAGCGATGGATAAGGCAAGTGAAAATGCAAACGAATTATTAAAATCATTGAAATTATCATATAACCGTGCACGTCAAGCTGCTATTACAACCGAATTAACGGAAATTGTAAGTGGTGCTGCTGCCTTAAACGGTTAAGACCCAATTATTATGGAAATTAGTCAAATTATACCTCATATTGAAGCGCTTATTTTTGCAAGTGAAAAAGCATTAAATGCGAACGATATTACCGAGCTTATTAATAATGCTTTTGGATTTTTAGAAGAGCGTATTAGTTTAGACCAAGTGGATAGTGCCTTAAATGGTATTCAAGAAAAATACAGCACCGAATTTTATCCTTTTGAATTAAAACAAAGCGGAGGCGGCTGGCAATTTTTAACAAAGCCTGATTTTCATAAAACCATTGCACAATTGAATGGTGATAAATTTTTAAAGCGTCTATCCAATGCAGCTTTAGAATCTTTAGCAATTATTGCTTACAAACAACCTATTACTAAAGGGGAAGTGGAAGCAATTAGAGGAGTGAATAGCGATTACTCTATCCAAAAATTATTAGAAAAAGAATTGATTACAATTAGTGGCCGTAACGAACATTTACCAGGCAAGCCTTTGGTATATTCTACCTCCAAAAATTTCATGGATTATTTCGGCATTAATTCTACCGATGATTTGCCAAAAATAAGAGAGGTTTTAGCTGACCAACTAGTAGAAGCCACCGTTATTAAACCTGAAGACTTTACAGACAATAGTGTTTTAGAGCAAACCGAGGAAGAAGAAACACCTAATCTGCCAGAAGAAAACCCTGAAAGTCCTGTTGAATAACGAGTACTCGTATTTTCATTCATCCATTTTTTTCAAAATTATACCAACGATATAATGCCTGAACCTAGTTCTAATTGTATCTTCGTGTTATGAATTCAAGCTTATCCTACGAACAACTTAATAAGGCTGCAGATACCTATGGCACACCTTTGTATGTTTACCATGGCGAAAAAATTCAAGGACAGTATCAAAATCTGTTAAGTCATTTTTCAAATAAGTCAACGCGCTTTTTTTATGCCTGTAAAGCATTAACTAATATTCATATTTTAGCCCTTGTAAAAAATATGGGATGTAATATAGATTGCAGTTCCATCAACGAAGTTAAAATTGCATTACATGTTGGATTTGATCCAGCAAATATTTTATATACTAGTAATAGTGTCGCCTTTGAAGAAATTAAAGAAGCAGTTAGCTTAGGTGTTCATGTAAATATTGATAGCTTATCTAATTTAGAAAAATTTGGCGCAGCTTTTGGCGGCAGGTATCCAGTAGGTATTAGAATTAGACCAGATATTATGGCAGGCGGAAATTTAAAAATTTCAACTGGTCACAATAAAAGTAAATTTGGTATACCTTATACAGAAAAAGAGGCGCTAAAATCAATACAAGAAAAATACACCATTAATATTAGCGCCTTACATATACATACAGGAAGTGAAATTAAGGATGTAGCAGTGTTTTTACAATCTGCCACCGTATTTGAAAACTTATTGCCCGATTTTCCCACAGTTAATATTTTAGATTTTGGTGGTGGATTTAAAGTACCCTATCAACCCAATGAGAAAGGAACAGACATTGCATTGCTAGGTGCTGAAGTAAACAAAATAATGGAGCAGCTTTCGACAAAAATGGGACGCAATTTAACAGCATGGTTTGAGCCAGGAAAATATTTAGTTAGTGAGGCAGGTTTTTTTATCACACAAGTAAACGTACTAAAGCAATCGGGCGACATTATTTTTGCTGGTATCAATAGTGGTCTGAATCATTTAATAAGGCCCATGTTTTATGATGCCTATCATCATATAGTAAACATCAGCGCCCCCGAAAAAGAGTTGAAAAATTATGCAGTAGTGGGAAATATTTGCGAGACAGATACTTTTGCTTGGGACCGCCCTATTGCTAGTATAGAAGAGGGCAATTACTTGGTATTTTATAATGCAGGGGCTTATGGATACGAGATGTCAAGCAATTATAATGCAAGGTATAAACCCGCGCAGGTATTAATCAAAAACGAAAAGAGTACTTTAATAAGTAGAGCCGATAATTTTGATGACTTACTTCAGTTACAAACACCTCTAACTTAAAAGTATGATTGAAATAAAAAATATTACCAAAAAATTTGCAGAGCGTGTTATCATTGATGACATAAGTGCACAATTCAAGCCTGGTATATGTAATTTAATCATTGGTACTAGCGGAAGTGGAAAAACGGTGTTGGTAAAATGTATTGTAGATTTATTAAAAGCAGATAAGGGTGAAATATTCTTTGATAAGATGCCACTTTCAACAATGGATAAAGAGGAAAGAAAAGAATTACGTCAAAACCTTGGTATGTTATTTCAAGGAAACGCATTGTTTGATTCATTAAATGTAGAAGACAATGTGAAATTTCCCTTAGATATGTTTTCAACCTTAACCATTGCCGAAAAGAAAGTAAAGGTAAATGAGATATTAGCACGTGTGCAACTAGAAGGTGTTAATAGTAAGTTTCCGGCTGAATTAAGTGGAGGTATGAAAAAAAGAGTGGGATTGGCTAGAGCACTTGTTATGAAACCAAAGTATTTATTTTGTGATGAGCCTAATTCTGGTTTAGATCCTCAAACCTCTATGGTTATTGATAAATTAATACATGAATTAACTGTTGAATTTAATATCACCACCATTGTGGTAACGCATGACATGAATAGTGTAATGGAAATAGGAAATCATATCATTTATTTACATCAAGGAAAAAAGGAATGGGAGGGCTCTAATAAAGACATCATATTTAGTGAAAACAAGCTGCTCAATAACTTTATATTTGCATCCGAATTTTTACAAGATGCAAAATCGATGCGTATGCTTTCCCAAAAAAATAAATAACCCTAAGAAACTATTAAATAAAAAGTAAATACCCAACTATGAAATACCTTTTAACCAGCTTACTGAGTTTTTTATTCATCACACAAGTGCAAGCACAAGTTAATGGCGATCCAGGTGCCCCTTATTTAAAAGATAATAAAATTCCTCCCTTTTCTATCACATCTGTGGATGGAAAGGAAATCACCAATAAGCAAATGCCCAAGTATCCATTTACTTGCATAATCATATTTAGCCCCGATTGCCCTCATTGTGAAAAAGAGGCAGGGGATTTAAACAAATACGCCGATAAGCTAAAAAATGTACTCTTTATATGGGATAGCTATCGTGATATGGAATCAATCAAGAAATTTGCTGCAAAATATAATTTGACCGGCAAACCCAATGTGATTATAGGCCGCGACCCCAATTTTACCATCCCTACTTTCTACCGTCCTAGAATGACCCCCTTTGTAGCCCTGTATCAAAAAGGTGTTTTATTAAAAGTATATGAACAAGGTGCAGATGTTTTCGAATTGATTAAAATTATAGAAGGTAATTAACTAACTTTGTCCCGTAAAAACGAAATACATAAATAAAAATTAGATAATATGAAAGTTACTGTTGTTGGCGCTGGTGCAGTTGGCGCTACTTGTGCAGATAATATTGCACGTAAAGAATTAGCAAATGAATTAGTATTATTAGATATTAAAGAAGGATTTGCAGAAGGTAAAGCGCAGGATATGATGCAGACTACTGCACTATTAGGATTTGATACAAAAATTAGTGGTAGCACCAACGATTATAGCAAAACAGCCAATTCAGATGTGGTTGTTATTACTTCAGGCTTACCTCGTAAACCAGGTATGACACGTGAAGAGTTGATAGGCACCAATG
>CAINWZ010000164.1 GCA_903854725.1 uncultured Bacteroidota bacterium | reverse complement strand
TTATCACATTGGCAACTTTGAACAGAACACTGATAAAATGTTATGTGCCATCGAAGAAGCTAAAAAACAAGGCGCTGATCTAATTTTATTTAGCGAAATGAGTGTTTGTGGTTATCCTGCAAGAGACTTTGTTGAATTCAACGATTTCATTCATCAATGCTATCAACAGATAGATATTATCAAAGAAGCGGCAGACACTATTGGTGTATTAATTGGAAGTCCTGCACGCAACCCCCATAAAAAAGGAAAAGATTTATTCAATGCAGCCTTTTTCTTGTATGAGAAAAAAGTGATTGCTGAAATTCATAAAACATTACTTCCCACTTATGATGTTTTTGATGAAAATAGATATTTTGAACCTGCGGATGATTGGAAAGTGGTTTCTTTCAAAGGAAAAAAATTAGCCGTTACCATTTGTGAAGATATTTGGAACTTAGGAGACAACCCTTTGTACCGTATTTGTCCGATGGATAAAATGATGGAACAAGCGCCTGATATTTTATTAAACCTAAGTGCTTCTCCTTTTGATTATACCCATGATGAAGATAGAAAAGCAACTATTAAAGCGAATGTTTTAAAATATAAAATTCCATTATTTTATTGCAATGCTGTAGGTAGCCAAACTGAAATTGTTTTTGACGGAGGTTCCTTTGCATTTGATAAAGATGCTAATCTTTGCGGTGCCCTTCCTATGTTCGAATCGGCAATGGCCATATTTGAATGTACCGATGATGGAAAAATTAATGCGCCCATTATTGAACCTGCCGCGAGAGTACCGAATAAAGAATTAAATCCATTAACCTTAATCCCCCATTTAAATATAGACCAAGTATATAAAGCATTGGTGTTGGGCGTGAAAGATTATTTTACTAAAATGGGTTTTAAGAAAGCAATTCTAGGCTCTTCTGGAGGTATTGATTCAGCGGTAACATTGGTGATTGCCTGCGAAGCTTTAGGCGCCGAAAATGTAACAGCCATTTTAATGCCCTCTGCTTATTCTACTGCACATTCTGTTGATGACGCAGTGGCATTAAGTAAAAATGTAAACAACCCTTACGAAACAATTGCTATTAAAGAAGTGTATGAAAGTTTTTTAGCCACTTTACAACCCTTATTCAAGGGGCTTCCTTTTTCGGTAGCAGAAGAAAATATTCAAAGCAGGTCCAGAGGTAATATTTTAATGGCTATTGCCAATAAATTCGGTTATGTACTTTTAAATACCTCCAATAAAAGCGAACTGGCAACAGGTTATGGAACTTTATATGGAGATATGGCAGGTGGATTAGGCGTTTTAGGCGATTGCTATAAAATGCAAGTATATGAATTGGCTAAGTATATAAATCGTTCAAAAGAAGTGATTCCAAATCATATTATTACCAAAGCGCCTAGTGCTGAATTAAGACCCGACCAAAAGGATAGCGATAGTTTACCCGCTTATGAAGTATTAGATCAAATTCTTTTCCAATACATTGAAAAAAGAGCCGATCCAGCTAGTATAAAAGCATTAGGATTTGAGAGTGCCCTTGTCGATAAGACTTTAAAAATGGTCAATACCAACGAATATAAAAGAAATCAATTCTGCCCTATTATTCGTATCTCTCCCAAAGCTTTTGGGGTAGGAAGACGTGTGCCCATTGTTGCTAAATATTTAAATTAGAAGCTACAATTTGTTTTAACAAATTGCTCCATATTTTATAGACTATATTGTACTCTCAAAGTGTATATAATTTTATTTTTATGAAAAAAATATTCGTATTTAGTCTGGCTTTCTTACTTGCCTCCACGCCATTTTGCATGTTTGCGCAATCTAGTAATGAAATATTACCAGGAGCTTATCAAACAGAGCAATACATTCCCTTATTGCAAAATAAAAGAGTAGGTGTATTTACCAATCATACAGCGATGGTAGATAAAAAACATTTAATTGATACTTTATTAGCGCAAGGCATTCATATTCAAAAAATATTTACACCCGAACATGGTCTAAGAGGCACGGCCGATGCAGGAGAGGAAACCAAAGATGGCATGGATCCAAAAACTGGCATCAAAGTAGTTTCTTTATACGGAAAAAAATATGGTCCAGATGCTACTGATTTAGAAGATATTGATATTTTGCTTTTTGATATCCAAGATGTAGGTGCTCGTTTTTATACTTACATTTCTTCCTTACAATATTTCATGGAAGCGGCTAAAGAAAACAATAAACCACTTATAATTTTAGATAGACCGAATCCCAATGGCCATTATGTTGATGGGCCTGTTTTAGAAAAAGGTTTTTCTAGTTTTGTGGGAAAAAATACAGTGCCTATTGTATATGGTATGACCATTGGAGAATACGCCACGATGCTTAATGGCGAAGATTGGTTAAAAGCAAGGTCCAATAAAGATTGGTCACTCACTATTATACCATGCAAAAATTATGACCATAACAGCATGTATACTATTGCTATTGCTCCTTCACCAAATTTGCCAGACATGAATTCAATTTACTGGTATCCCACCACTTGTTTAGTAGAAGGAACCATTATGAGCGAGGGAAGAGGTACCCCTCATGCATTCGCCTATATTGGACATCCGCTCATTGCCAATAAAGGTTTTGAATTTAAACCTATTTCACGTGTGGGTGCCACCCAACCAAAATTAAAAGATCAAACCTGTTATGGCTGGGATTTGACAAAAACTAAAGCACCTAATAATAAAATTAATATAGAGTTGTTTATTGAAATGTTTGACGCCTTTTCACAAAGGGATTCTTTTTTTATTCATACTACAGGGAATACACCACGTGACTATTACTTTAATAAATTAGCAGGTAATAGTAAATTAATGGGTCAAATTCAATCGGGTGTTTCCGCTACTGCCATTAGAGCCAGTTGGAAAAAAGGAATTACAAAATTTAAGAAAATTAGAAAGCAATATTTATTATACAATGATTTTGAATAGCCCCAATGCCTAGGCTAAAAAAAAGGTCCCCGGTTACTCGGAGACCTTTTTTTTAGCCTATAAAATAACAATTCATTATTAATTACCAATAATTGGAATCATTAATTTATGCACTGCCTCATTCAACGCTTTCACGCCTTCTTTCTTTAGGGCTTCATATTTTTTCAATTGCTCATCAACTTGTCCTTTTAACTCAGTATAGGTTTCTTTTACTTGCTTGGTAGGTGCCACATAGCCAGCCGCAGCAGATTCAAATACACCACTCATTTTATCATCCAATCTAATAGGAAAATTTAATACATCCTGTCCGCTCTTCGCTTTTGTTTGATGCAATGCTTCCTCTATACTTGTTAAACTTGTTAATACATCTTTACTTTGCTTTTGGAATACAGAATCCTTCGTTTTCTTTTGCAAGGCTTGCACTTGTGTACGAATTTCTTTAATGCCTTTTAAGGTTTTCATAATAGTATTAAAAGTACCTGATACTTCTAATAAAAATTGCTCTTGTGCTTTTAGGTCAGCATCAGATACTTTATAATTTGGATCCGCCAAAATTGTAAAGGGTTGCTCTGTAACGGTATTGTCAATGGTCACTTTAGCAGTGTATTTACCAGGAGCTGCTAATACAGGACTAGTTGTACCATTCCAAAATATCAAACTAGCGTCTGGTTTTTCTATTTCTGTATGATACATATTCCAAACAAAATTTTGAAACCCAGCTTCTGCGCTTGGTCCACCAACATCATTTTGGTTAAAAGTTTTGATAACTTTTTTCTGATCATCTAATATACTTATCATCACTCTTGTAGAATCATTGGCCTTATTGGCTTTCCAATAATTAATAACAACCCCTTTTGGAGCATTGGTTCCAACATTCGCTGGCATACTCGCTCTTGCGCCACGTCCACGACGGCCACCCATTTGAGATGGCACACGATACACATTCGCTATAGGGAATACTTTATTGGCATCTACATTACTTGCTTGATAATTTTCAACAAAGGATAAATCATCTAAGATATATAAACTACGTCCTTGTGTACCTACGATTAAATTATTATCTCTTATTAATAAATCTGTAATTGGTGTAACAGGTAAATTTAATTGGAATAGCTCCCATGATTTTCCATCATTCGTAGAAACATACAATCCATATTCAGTACCTGCAAATAAAACACCCGCTTTTCTTGGACTAGCTACGATAGCTCTAGTAAAATGCAATGGATTAATACCATTGGTAATTTTTTCCCAACTTTCCCCATAATCATGTGTTACATATAAATAAGGAGCAAAGTCATCTAACTTATATCTTGTACCTGCAAAATAAGCAGTTCCTTTTCTTAAAGGATCTACTTCTACTCTATTCCACATCATCCATTGTGGGACATCTTTAGGTGTTACATTTTTCCAATGCGCTCCTCCATCCTTACTTACATTAATTACTCCATCATCACTACCTGTCCACAATAAATCTTTTTCCAATGGAGATTCAGCAGCCGTAAATATGGTACAGTAATATTCAACACTCGTATTGTCTTGTGTAATAGGACCTCCGGAACTTTTTTGTCTGCTCTTATCATTCGTCGTTAAATCAGGCGACAACATGTCCCAACTTGCCCCTTCATTTTCGGTAGCAAATAAATGATTTCCTGCAGTGTATAGTTTCTTTGGATTGTGCGGCGAAAAGAAAATAGGATGATTCCATTGAAAACGATATTTCATAGCTTCCGCTCCAGCACCCATTGGATTATCAGGCCATACATTGATTACTCGGTTCTCTCCAGTTTTGTGATCATATCTTGTAATTAAGCCACCATAAGATCCGCCATATACAATATCACTATTCATTGGATCGGCAACAATATAACCACTTTCGCCACCTGCTGTAACATCAAAATCATTCTCCCCAATATAGGCACCATAGGTGCTTGATAAAATTCTAAAGGCGCTATTGTCTTGTTGTGCAGCTAAAATTCGATAAGGGAAATGATTGTCTGTACTTAAACGATATACTTGAACAGTGGGTTGGTTCATGACAGTACTCCAATTTTTGGCACCATCTAAACTTACTTGTGCACCACCATCATCTGCAACAATCATGCGCTTGCCATTTTTTGGATCAATCCATAAATCATGATGATCGCCATGTGGTGTTCTTCCTGAAACAAAAGTTTTACCTCCATCAGTTGAAACCATAAAATTTACATTCGGGCAATACACTTTATTTTCATCAGCAGGATCTATAAAAACCTTTGTGTAATACCATGCACGTTGACGAATATTATTATCACTGTTTACTAATTCCCATGTTTTACCTGCATTCTCCGACATATACAAACCCCCATCCTTATTCTCAATTAAAGCATATAGTTTATCGGTATTAGATTTTGCCACTGCAATAGCAGTGATACCCCATACCCCTTTAGGAAATCCTTTATTGGTTTTAATAGAAGTCCAAGTTTCTCCACCATCGGTACTTTTATATAAACCAGAACCTTCTCCTCCACTTTCTAAACTATAAGGTGTACGAATTAATTGCCAAGTACCTGCATATAATATTTCAGGATTGCTAGGATCAATTACTAAATCACTGGCGCCAGTTTGCTCATTTACATACAATACTTTTTTCCAATTTTGTCCACCATCTACACTTTTAAATACACCTCTTGTTTCATTGGATCCAAATAAATGTCCCATGGCAGCAGCCCATATAATGTCTGGATTTTTTGGATGTACAATAATTCTTACAATATGTCTGGCTTCTTGTAAGCCAATATTTTTCCAAGTTTTTCCATCATCTGTCGACTTCCACATACCACCTAAACCCTCACTCACATTGCCTCTCATTGAGTTCTCGCCTTCTCCAACATACACCACTGATTCATTAGATGGCGCTAACGCAATGGCCCCAATGGTGCCGCCAAAAAAACCATCAGAAATATTTTTCCAATTATTACCCGCATCCATTGATTTCCAAACACCGCCTCCAGTGGCTCCCATGTAAAAAGTATTTACATCTGTATAAGAACCCACTGCTGCAGCTGCTCTTCCCCCTCTAAAAGGACCAATGAGCCTAAAATTTTGTGCTTTAATAATTGGATCCTGCGACAAACTTGTTGTTGGCACTGCAGGTGCAATTGCTTTTTTCTTTTGTGCATCCGCCTTATTAACTACAAACAAAGAAAATAGGGCTGTAGTTAATAATAAAAACTTTTTCATACTATTTAATTTTAAAAATCATTAGAGAAAAAAATTGTACATCCTAGATTTATATTAGGATGTACAATTTTAATACTTATTTTATAGAATCGTAATCCTTAAACTTTTTAATAGGCGTCTCTTCTACTAATTTTCTAAAAGCAGCCCAATCTTTTGTAAAGAACTCATTCGCTTTTGCAATCACATTTTGAATCGCCACTTCCGCATCCTTTAATTTTTGCTCTTCTTGCTCACCAGGAATTGTGTTCTTGCCCGAAATTAATTGAGAAGCATCCCATATAATAGAAATAGGAGTGATGACATCTACTGTACCATATCCTTGCTTCTCCTGCTTCTTACCCATAATATATTCACGCAATGCTTTAGCACTTGCTGTAATTTTTTTATGTGCTTTATTCAAAGTGTCGACGCCTTTATCTTTCTTGTCTTTCCACTCTGCTTTTAATTGTAATAACAAAGCATCTACTTCATCTAATTGATCCATTGCACTATTAAATTTATCAGCACTAGGTTGATGTTTTGCTAATAATTCGTCTTGTTTTTTCACTACCGGATTTCTATCCATTAATCGAGCGTCATCTTTTACTTCAATCCACATAGAATCCTTCTTATTATTTGCAGTTACTACTACTTTGTATTTGCCAGCTACCACATCACGACCTCTAAATTCTCTCTCTTCATCAGGATCAGCAGCCGCTTCTTCCATCATTCTTCTACCTCCACCGCCGCCTGCCTTAGGCATACCAGCAGCACGATTTCCTTTTTGTTCAAAGCCCCAATATTGTCTGTTGAATCCAGAATCCACTTTAAAAGTTAAATTTCTTATGACAGAATCTTTTGCATCTTTAATTTGCACTTTCACTTTCTTAATACTATCTATTAAATAAACAGTGAAAGGATAGCCTGCAGGACGATTTTCTGCATCATACATTCCCCAAGTACTCCACTCGTAGGTTGCATTTTTATAAGAAGCATTAATAACTGCATTTGGTGCAGAAACAAAAAAGCTGCTAGCATTTCCTTTGTCATGTGCCAACTTACGTAAAGGCTTGATATCATCTAATACCCACATGGCACGGCCAAATGTTGCAATAGCTAAATCAGCCTCTCTTTCTTGAATAGCAAAGTCATAGGTTGAAACAGAAGGATATCCGTTTTTCCATTGTTGGAAATTTTCAGCATTGTCAAGACTTACATACATACCTTGTTCTGTTCCTACGAAAAATAAATTAGGCTCTGCAATATCTTGAATCACTGTTAATGCGTAGCCAGTTACTTTTGAACTGCTTACAATATTAGTCCATGTTTTACCTTGGTCAGTGGTTCTGAAAATATAAGGAGCAAAATCTCCTTGTCTATAATTATTGGCCACCACAAAAACTTCATTCGCATTATAAGTAGAGGTTCTTACTTGTGGAATCCAGGCGCCTTTAGGTAATCCTGTAATATTAGCTGTCATGTTTGTCCATGTAGCACCACCATTTGTAGTCATTTGAACATTTCCATCATCTGTACCTACCCATATTAAATCTTTTTGAACAGCAGAAGGAGCAATGGTAATAATGGTGCAATGATTTTCTGCACCCGTAATATCAATACTTAATCCACCATTATTTGTTTGATCAATTTGAGCACTATCATTATTTGTCAAATCTGGTGAGATAACTTTCCACGCAGCTCCTTTATTCGTACTCTTATGTAAAAATTGTGATCCATAATACACTGTTTTTTTATCGAAGGGATCTTGCGCAATAGCCGCATTCCAGTTAAAACGTAAAAGCGTTTTAGCATCTGGAGCAGGAGGTTGTATGTATGAAGACTCTCCTGTTGCAGTATTATATCTACCCACAGATCCGCCTTGGCTCATAGCATACACCCAATTGGCATCTTCTGGATCGGGCACAACATCAAATCCATCACCACCCCACAAATTATCCCAATAGAAATTCTTAAGGCCTCCTTTTATATACGTATACGCAGGCCCTCTCCAAGAACCATTGTCTTGCATACCGCCCATAATATGATAAGGTGTTTCATTGTCTACATTCACATGATAAAATTGTCCCACAGGAATTTTTTCATCAAACATCCAAGTCTTACCACCATCTCTTGTAATACCAATTCCCCCATCATTACCATCCACCATAAATTTATTATCTGTTGGGTGAATCCAAAACGCATGATGATCTGGATGAATACCACTATAAGGAATAATGGTTTCAAAATTCTTTCCACCATCAATACTTTTCACCACTGTTTGACTAATATACCAAAGTGTATTTTCATTTAAAGGATCACATATAATATCTTGGAAATAAAATGGACGATTGTCTACAATAGATTTTTGCGCATTGACTAAAATAAAATTATATCCACCATCATCACTTCTATATAACCCACTTTTAGTAGATTCTACTAAAGCGTACACTCTATTCGGATTGGATTTGCTAATAGCAATACCTACACGCCCTAAATTGCCGTATGGCAATCCATTTTCTTTACCCAACTTTGTGAAATTTTTACCGCCATCAATGGTCATATAAATACCACTTCCTTTTCCACCACTTTCTAAATGATAAGGATTGCGATAATGATGCCACATGGCTACAAATAATTTATTCGGATTTTTTGGATCCATTATCATATCCCCTACTCCAGAAGTATCATTGGTAAATAATATTTGATTCCATGTATCCCCTCCGTCTGTTGTTTTATAGACTCCTCTATTTTTATTTTGACCATAAGGATTTCCAATCGCACCCGCATACACTGTATTAGGATTCGTTGGATCTATAATCACGCGATGAATATTTCTTGTTTGCTCCAATCCCATCCTTTTCCAAGTCTTACCTGCATCTAAAGTTTTATAAATACCTTCTCCGATGCTAATTGAATTTCTTGGATTACCTTCTCCAGTGCCTGCCCAAACTACACTTGGATTAGATTGTTGAATTGCTACTGCCCCAATATTTAAAATGGGTTGCTCATCAAATACAGGTGTCCAACTCACTCCACTATTACTGGTTTTCCAAACACCACCCGAAGCGGCTCCAATCCAAATATTATTAGGATTCGCTACTTCAACGTCTATGCTAGTCACACGACCACTCATAGATGCAGGCCCCACATTACGAGGCTTCCAATTTTTAAATACTTTATTAATGTCCACTTTTGTTTCAGTGGCAGTGACAACTGGTGTTGCTTTTTTAGCTTTTTGAGCAGCTACATTTGTAATTGACAAAACAGATGCCAAGAACAGAGAACTCACAATGGTTATACGCATAGTTTTAAGTTTGCTTATTTTGGAATAAATGAAGTACCTAAGCTATTATATTTTAGGCAAAAAATGGAGAAAAAAGGCAAGAAAACGCCTTAAGATTTGATGTATGGTAGGAAGGGAAAGATGGGGAATCCTAAATTTCTATTAGGATTTACAATCTTCCTAACCCTGGAAGGGTTTGAAAATCATTTGAGGGAAAGATGGGGAATCCTAAATTTCTATTAGGATTTACAATCTTTCAATGATGCCGGCTATACCCTGACCACCGCCTACGCAGGCGGTCACAATACCATATTTCTTTTGGAGACGCTCTAAGTCGTTGAGTATCTGTACCGTT
>CAINWZ010000163.1 GCA_903854725.1 uncultured Bacteroidota bacterium | reverse complement strand
TTTAGAAACTCTAAATACTTTTATCACAGGAAATTTTTCTTGCAACTTAGCACAATATGCCGCATCCTCTTCTCCATGAAGCTGTATCATGTCTAATCCAGCTTTATAGGCAATCTCTTGCACCTTTTCTATCGTTTCATTTACAAAAACGCCCACTTTTTTAGCTTGCTTAGGTGCAAAGGAAGCAATTTGATCCAAACTTAATGATGCTAAAGCATAGCGCTTTGATAATGGATAAAAAATAAACCCAATATAACCAACACCCTGTTGCGCAATGGCATCAGCCTGCTCTATGGTAGTCATTCCACAAACTTTAAACTGCATCATTGTTGTTTTTAATTTGTGTTGTAAATATTTCAAAGGCTTTTGCAGGATTTTCTTGTTTCATAAAATACTCACCCATTAAAAATCCATCAAAGCCTTCTTTTTTCAAAAGTTGATACGTTTCTACACTATAAATACCACTTTCTGCAATACTTAGTTTGTCTTTGGGTAATTTATTTCTTAGTTGTAATGAATGTTCAATGTTTACTTCAAAAGATTTTAAACTTCTATTATTAATACCTACAAAATCTATTTCATCACATATATACGCTAATTCACTCTCGTCATGCAACTCTAACAATACTTCCATACCTAATTCCTTAGCAGTCCCTGCCAATAATTCTGCAGTTGTAGGTGTTAAACAGGAGGCAATCAATAATATGACAGCAGCCCCATACGCCTTTGCTTCAATGATTTGAAATTCATCAATTATAAATTCTTTTCTCAAAACTGGTATTTCGTTTTGTACGGCTAGCGTTAAATCATCCAAACTGCCTCCAAAAAAAACAGTATCGGTTAATACAGAAACGCCTGCTGCTCCAAATTGCTGATAAGCTCTTGTCACTTCTTCCACTGATGCTTTGTTATTTATAATGCCTTTTGAAGGCGACATTCTTTTAAATTCAGCAATAATGCCAGTACTATCTATCTTTTGTAAGTTTGACTTTAGAGAATGTGGTTGCTTCGCAAACAATGGCATTGCTTCAAGTTGCGCTATCGTAATTTCTTGTTTACGATCTGCTACATCTTTAAATTTATGCGCTACAATTTTTGCTAAGATATTCGTGCTCATTGTAAACTAATTAATTTTTGTAAACAATTGTTGGCCGCTCCCGATTCTAAACTATTCACTGCTGCTTGAAAAGCTAATTCATAGGTTGCATACTTTCCTGTTACAAACAAAGCCATTGCAGCATTAGACAATACAACTGCATTTTGAGACCATGTTCCCTTGCCTTGAATTATATTTTTAAAAATAGCGGCCGCTTCCTCCACCGTTTTGCCTCCATGTAATTCTTGGCTAAATACTTTCTTCTTGCCTAATTGATAAGGGGTCATAATATACTCACCCTTATTGGTAATTACTTTCGTATCGGTTGTTAAAGCAATTTCATCATAACCATCTAAGCTATGTATTAAAGTGAAATCTTTCCCAATGGATTGTAAAACGTAATTGTAAATTCTTGCCATTTCTAAATTATACACCCCAATCAATTGATACTTAGGTTGTGCTGGATTTACTATGGGGCCTAGCATATTAAAAAAAGTACGCACCCCAATATTTCTTCTTATAGGACCTACCGTTTTTAATGCCGGATGAAATAAGGGCGCATGTAAAAAACATATGCCCGCCTCTTTAACTTCTTTGGCTAAAGCCGCTTCTTCATTCTTAAACTTATATCCCATTTGCTCCATTACATTGGAAGCGCCACTAACACTTGAAGCGCCATAATTACCGTGCTTTACTACAGTTTGCCCTGCTCCTGCAACAATAAAACAAGCTAAAGTAGAAATATTAAATGTGTCTTTACCATCGCCTCCAGTGCCCACAATATCAATAGCATCGGTAGTACCTACATCTACTTTAACAGCTAAAGAAAGTAAAGCATCTCTAAAACCCATCAACTCCTCTATCGTAATACTACGCATTAAAAATACTGTCACAAAAGAAGTTATTTCATGCTCATTGTACATGCCTTGAGAAATTTGCACCAACACTTCTTTGGCCTGCTCTCTCGTCAAAGTTTTATGCTCAAATAAATATTGCAATAATTTTTTCATATTTATTTTTTTAACCAGTTTGAAATAATAGTAGCTCCTAAAGGTGTTAAGACACTCTCTGGATGATATTGCACCCCTTTTACATCGTAATTTTTATGTTCTAAAGACATAATGTACCCTTGATCATCTTTAGAAGTAATGGTTAAATCAGAAGGAAAATTTTTCTCATCCACTACCCAGCTATGGTATCTGCCCACTTCAAATGTATTGGGCATGCCTTCAAATAAACTAGAAGGTGATGTTACATGAACGGGTGTGGCAATACCATGATACACTTTGCTTAAATTAGTCAATTGTCCTCCAAAAGTTTCTCCAATAGCTTGTTGTCCCAAGCAAACACCTAATATAGATTTAGAAGCTGCGTATTCTTTTAATAAGGGTAGTAATAAACCAGATTCTACTGGCAAACCTGGGCCTGGCGATAATAATATTTTATCAAATGCCTTCACCTGTTCTAATGCAATTTCATTATTTCTGTGCACTTCCACCAAAGCTTTAGGTGCCATTTCTCTTATCAACTGTACTAAGTTGTAAGTAAAGGAATCGTAATTATCAAAAACTAATATTTTCATTTTCACTCTTTTCTTTGTTCAAATAACTATTCATGTATTTTTTCTGCTAATAAAATGGCCGTTTTTAAGGCATTCAATTTATTATTCACTTCCTGCAATTCATTTTCAGGAATACTAGCCGCTACCACTCCCGCACCTGCTTGATAGGTTAAAGTGTTTTGCTTACTTAAAAAAGTACGTATCATTATAGCCTGATTGCAGGAGCCATCAAATCCTACAAAGCCAATACATCCTCCATAATAAGATCTTTTAGTAGGCTCAATAGCATCTATCAATTGCATCGCTTTAAATTTGGGGGCACCACTTAAAGTGCCTGCAGGAAATGTTTTAGAAACCAATTGCAATGGATTGGCATCCTTCGCCACTTTTCCTTCTACTTCACTCACCAAATGAATCACATGACTATAATAATGTACTTGTCTATATTGTTTCACCTTCACTTCTGTACAAACACGACTTAAATCGTTTCTTGCCAAATCAACCAGCATTACATGCTCCGCATTTTCTTTAGGATCATCCAATAATTTTTGTGTCATTTCAGCATCTTTACCCTCATCCCCCGTTCTTTTAAATGTACCTGCAATTGGATGTACAATTGCTTTGCCATTTTTAATAATTATTTGCGCTTCTGGAGAAGACCCCATTAATTTATAGTCGCCATAATCGAAGAAAAATAAATACGGTGATGGATTGATGTTTCGTAAAGTACGATACACATTAAACTCATCGCCTTGAAAGCTTTGTTGAAACCTTCTACTCAGCACTATTTGAAATACATCACCACGCATACAATGCTGAATCCCTTTTTTAACAGCTTCTTTATACTCATCGTCCGTTAAATTAGAGCTCTCCAATCCCTTTACAGAAAATGGATATTGTGGCACATCCTTACTCTTGATATAAGAAAGCAAGCCCTCATATTCAGAAACAATCCCTGCTAATTTATTCTCACAAATATAAATTTCATCTTTAAAATGATTAAACGCAATTACATATTGATACAAACGATAGCGCATTAAAGGAATTATGGGCGCCCCTTCTTTAAATTGAATAGTATCAAAAAAAGGAATCGCATCATAAGCAGTATACCCATATAAGCCTTGCGCAAATGCGGCTTCTTTAACACCATCACTTTTCATTTCATATTGTTGCATATAAGACCAAATACGATCTGGTGCATCATGTACATTTTTAATAATTTCTTTCTCTGGCTCTTGATTGGGATATTTATATTCAATCTCATTCAAAGAAGAAATCTCAATTCCTCCAATTGCATTTACGCCAATAAAAGAATAGCTATTTTCGGCAGCATGCGAATCGGTGCTTTCCAATAAAATAGTATCTCTGAATCTATCTCTCAAACGGAGGTAAATTCCTACAGGTGTAAAAGTATCTGCCAACATTTTGGTGACAGTTGTTTCGATATTCAATTTTTGCATATTCCAGCGGTCATTCGTTAAAAAAATAAACCCCAACATTGCTGTTAGGGTTTATGTATAATTTGACAATATAGTCATGTCACTACAATACCCTAACGGATTTTGTATGCCACCACCATATATTGTTTGTTTGTTTCATTCTGTTGCAAATCTAAGACAATGTCCATTTTCTACCAAAAAAACCTATCCGCCATACTATCAGCTGTTAGGTGCTATAAAATCCCTTTGGTACTGGGTAACTGGTTGCTATGAGGGTCACGATGCACCGCCATTTTAATGGCTTTGGCAAAGGCTTTAAAAATGGCCTCAATTTTATGGTGTTCATTTTCTCCCTGACAGCTAATATTCAAATTACATTTAGCTGCGTCACTGAAGGATTTAAAAAAGTGAAAAAACATTTCGGTAGGCATTTCTCCCACTTTTTCACGCGTAAAACTAGCCTCCCATACTATCCAATTTCTACCTCCAAAATCTATGAGCACTTTTGCCTCCGCTTCATCCATAGGAAGTGCAAAGCCATAACGCTCCATTCCTCTTTTATCAGATAACCCTTTAGCAAAGGCCTCTCCTAAAGCTATGCCTACATCTTCAATGGTATGGTGCTCATCAATATGCAAATCGCCCTCACATTGAATGCCTAGATCAATTGAACCATGTCTTGCAATTTGCTCTAACATATGATCAAAAAATCCTAAGCCGGTATGAATAGTGGCATTACCTGCACCCTCTAAATTCAATGATACTTTTATTTTGGTTTCTTTGGTATTACGCTCATGTTCTACTTTCCTTAAACCTATTTTCAAGAACGAATACACTTCATCCCAATTACCTGATTCAAATGCAATTGTATCGCTATATTCTTTTTCTTGCTCAACTGACAATACATGATTGTCTGATTTAAAGTAAATAGCCTTGCAGCCTATATTTTTAGCAAGCATAATATCACTCCATCTATCTCCAATGACAAATGAATTATGAATATCAAAATTCGCATTCCCTATTAAATGTTTTAACAATGCAGTTCCAGGTTTACGAGATGGCGCTTTGTCTTTTTCAAAAGTGGTATCTATATGAATTTCATCAAAAACAAATCCTTCTTTTGCAAGCGTATCCAACATTAATTGCTGGTAGGGTTCAAAATGTTCGGTTGGATAAGAAGTAGTACCAAGGCCATCTTGATTGGTCACCATTACTTTATAATAACCTAATTCAGTAGCAATTTTATGTAAATTAGTTATAGCCCCTTTTACGAAACGTGTTTTATCAATGCTATCAATTTGATAATCACTTTTTGGCTCTTCTAATACAACCCCGTCTCTGTCTATAAATAAAATAGGTCTCATCATATGTTTTTGCTTAATCAATATATCGTCACTTGTCCTGCTTACTTCTTTTTTGCTTTATTTTTAGCTATGGCCGCTTTTACTTGCAATACAGTTACCATTCCTGCTTTATTAGACCAACTGTTTCTAATAAAGCTCAAGATATCTGCAATCGCATCTTCTTTCAAATCAGGATTCGCGGTCATTGCATTATTATAATACATTCCATCAAGCGCCACACGCTCATCATACCCGTTTTGTATAATCTTTACTAATCTAGCAATGTCTTTTCCATTCACATTCGAAGCTCCATCTAAAGGAGGATTCATATTGGGAACACCTCCTCCATCTGACTGATGACAAACTAAACACCTGGTTTCAAATATTTTTTTCCCATTTACTAAATTTTGGGCCTTTACAAAATGAACGCTTAATAAACATGAAACAAATAAACCAATATTAACAAATACTTTTACCTTATTATTACCCATATTTAATTAATCTTTTTTTCTATTTAAATTGACAATATTTTTTACCGCCGTTGAATTCAATTTTATTTATTATAGCTAATTTTAAATATCGCACCTTTCGTATCATCACTTACATAAATAGAACCATCAGGACCTAAGGCTAAGCCACAAGGTCTAGCTTTAGCTTTACTTGTATTGGTAACTTTAACACCATCTTCCATTCCCGCAAATCCATTTGCAAAAATTTCCCAATCTCCGGTGGCTTTGCCATCTTTAAAAGGAACAAAGGCTACAAAAAATCCTTCTTGCGGAAGTGGAGATCTATTCCATGAACCATGGAAGCTAATAAATGCTCCATTCTTATATTTTGCAGGAAATTGATCACCTGTATAAAACAATACACCCATTGGTGCCATATGTGCAGGGAATGCAACAGCTGGATCTTTAAACTCAGCAGCACCTTCCTTTTTACTATCGCCACCATATTCAGGAGAAACTATTTTTTTATGTTGGATAGGGTCGTAATAAACATAAGGCCAGCCTGCATTGTCACCTTCATTGATGGCATAAAATGTTTCTGCTGGTAATTCTGCGTTTTGCGCATCTGTATAAAGATTAGGATAGAAGCTATTTAATTGATCTCGTCCGTGTTGCGCTACAAATAATTGATTGGTTTGCGTATTCCAATCCAGGCCAATTACATTTCTTAAGCCAGTTGCATATCGCTTGCCATCTTTATAGGTTTGATTTTGCTTACTGCCATCAAATTTCCAAATTCCTCCAGCAGAATCTAAAATAGGACAAGGCATCATACCTTGAGAGCCTTGCATTCTATCTTTTTCTTGGCAAGCATTTGAATAAGCCCCAATATTTACATAAATATTATTAGCCATATCAAAAGTGATAGATTTTGAATTATGTTGTCTTCTGTCAAGTAATCCACTAACAATAGTAACCGGTGTAAGCGGATTCAATACTTCGTCTTTGCTATTTAAATCATATTTAAAAATGGCTTCATTAGAACTAGCATATAAACTATTTCCTTTTATATAAATTCCAGTACCTCCAAATTTTGCCCAGCCATTAATTTTTTCAGCTACTCCATCATTGTTTGCATCTTCTAATCTTACAATCGAATTACCTTCTTTATTAGGATTATTTAATTTTGCAAAAACAACACCCGACTTAGTGACTGCTATATGTCTTGCACTTCCAATATTATTGGCATATAAACTAGCCTTGAAACCCTCAGGTAATTTTAAACCTGCATTATTTTGTGCCAAAACATTACTGCAAAAAGCAAAAAGAGAAATGCTTAAAATTTGAATCTGTTTTTTCATATTTATTATTTTTTTAAATAAGTTGAATGTGTAATTTAACAAAATAAAGCTAAACTGAGGCACTAGGGAATGTTATTTCTATCCATTCGGCCATTGCGTCAATTAATTGTGTATTTTCTTGTTCATTTCCAATAGTTATTCTTAAACTATCTGCACAATTTTCAAGACCAGAGCGATCTCTAACAACAATCCCTTTTGACAATAAAAATTGATACAAACTACGTGCATTGGGAATTTTTACCAATAAAAAATTAGTATCCGAAGGAAATACCTTTTCTACATAAGGCATGGATTCGATAACCTCTGCTAAAGCTACTCGCATATCCACCAAATGTGTAATCATGTCATTCACTTGTCCCACTTCCTCCAAAGCCACTAAAGCCAATTCTTGGGTAACCATATTTATATTATAGGGCGCTTTTACTTTGTTCATATATCCTATAATTTCCTCGCTAGCAAATGCCATACCCAATCTCAAGCCTGCTAATCCCCAAGCTTTACTTAAAGTTTGAAGCACAACTAAATTGGGATAATCAATTAAAGATTGCGCAAAGGATTTTTGTTTTGAAAAATTGATATACGCTTCATCCACTACAACCAATCCGTTAAAATGATTTAATATAGTTTCTATATCAATCCTGTCTAAGGAATTGCCTGTTGGATTATTAGGCGAACAAATCCAAATTATTTTAGTTTGCTCATTGACCAATTGTTCAATATGTGCAACATTTAATTGATAATTGGGAAGTAGTGGTGCCGATTTAATTTCAACATTATTAATGTTGGCATTAACTTCGTACATCGGATAAGTGGGCGGGCAAATTATTATATTGTCTTTGCCTGATTCACAAAATGTGCGATATAAAATATCAATACACTCGTCACTTCCATTGCCTAAAAATATTTGCGCAGGGGCGATTTGTTTTATAAAAGCAATTTTCTCTTTTACTTTTCTTTGGTATGGATCTGGGTAACGGTTATACCATTTTGTTAAGGGAGATCCTAAACTATTTTCATTGGCATCTAATAAAACATTCGCCTCTCCTGTATATTCATCTTTAGCAGAAGAATAGGCTTTCAATATTTCAATATTAGGTCTAACTATTTTTTTAATATCAAATTTCATAATCTTACATTTTAGATTTAATCCACTCCACTCTTACTTCTACTGCTTTGCTGTGGGCTTGCAATCCTTCTGCAGTGGCCATTTCAATAACGGTGGGCGCAATATTGGTTAACCCCCTTTCTGTTAATTGTTGAAAAGTTATTTTCTTCACAAAACTATCCAAACTCACACCACTATAGGCTTTAGCAAAGCCATTGGTGGGTAGTGTATGATTGGTTCCGCTAGCATAATCTCCTACCGATTCTGGAGAAAAATTGCCAATAAATATAGAACCTGCATTGATAATTTTTTCTGCTATTTGCGCTGCATTATCTATTGACAAAATCAAATGTTCTGGTGCATATTCATTTACCATAGCAATAGCCTCGTCTGTATTTTCAATAACAATTGCTTTCGAATGCATCAAGGCCTTTGAAGCCATTTCTTTTCTAGGGAGCAAAATTATTTGTTGCTCTATTTCTTTTTGAATCAATTCTACCACTTCTATCTTATTCGCAATTAATATGACTTGACTATCGGCACCATGTTCGGCTTGCGATAATAAATCGGCTGCTACAAAAGAAGCAACACTTGTTTCATCTGCCCAAACGCAAACTTCACTCGGACCTGCCGGCATATCAATAGCAACACCTTCTTGTTGTACCATTTGCTTTGCAGCAGTTACATATTGATTACCTGGACCAAATATTTTATTTACTTTAGGCACTGTCTCTGTTCCATAGGCTAAAGCTGCTATGGCTTGCACACCACCCATACTATAAATAGAAGTAACCCCTACTAAGGAAGCTGCATATATTATGGCTGGATCTATAACTCCTTTTTCATTAGGGGGTGAACATAAAATAATTTCTTTGCACCCAGCCATCTTTGCAGGAATTCCCAACATGAGTACTGTTGAAAATAAAGGAGCCGTGCCGCCCGGAATATATATACCCACTTTCTCAATGCCAACCGATTTTCTCCAACACCAAACACCAGGCATTGTTTCAATTCTTTCTTCTTTTTGAATTTGAGGCTGATGGAATACTTCAATATTTACTTTAGCCAGTTGAATGGCTGTTTTTAAACTAGGTGTCAATTCTTTTTCTGCAGCTTCAATGCTAGCAGGACTTAGTTTACAATTTGCTATGGCAACTTTATCAAAAGCAAGTGTGTATTCGGCAACCGCAATATCTCCTTTTGCTTTCACTGCAGCCAATATCTCTCTAACTTTAGCCTCCAAAGGAGTCGCGTCAAATTGAGGTCGCGCTAATAAACTAGGCCAATCTTTCTGCTTGGGCTCTTTGTACACTTTAATCATTACAATATCATTTTTTCTATAGGTACCACTAATATTCCTTCAGCGCCTGCCAATTTCAATTGTTCTATAATTTCCCAAAAATCACTTTCTGCAATGACACTATGCACACTACTCCATCCTGGAGTGGCTAAAGCAATCACCGTTGGACTCTTCATGCCAGGCAATAAAGAAATAATTTTTTCTAAATTGTCGTTGGGTGCATTTAATAAAACATATTTATTACGCTTTGCTTTTTTAACCGATTCAATTCTAAATAATAACCTATTTAAAATGGCCTCCGCCTCAGGTTCCAATGCAGCTCTTTTAATAAGCACTGCTTGTGAATCTAAAATAGTTTCTGCTTCTTGTAAACCATTCATAAATAAAGTAGATCCACTGCTTACTAAATCGCAAATCACATCGGCAAGCCCAATACCAGGAGCTATTTCAACACTGCCACTGATTTCATGTATCTCTGCCTTAATATTATGCTTATCCAAATACCCTTGCACTAAAACCGGATAGCTGGTAGCAATTTTTTTGCCAGTTAAATAACTAGGCCCTGTAAATTTTTCATTTTTTCTAACAGCAAAGCTTAATCTACATTTTCCAAAACCCAATGAATAAGACACTTCTACTTTTTTAGCCTTCTCATACACGACATTCTCTCCTACAAATCCAATATCTGCAACTCCATCTTCTACATATTGAGGAATATCGTCATCTCTTAAAAAAAATAACTCAATTGGGAAATTAGTGGCTTCTGCTTTAAGCTTATTGACGCCTGTGCCAATATCAATGCCAGACTCTTTCAACAATCGCATGGAATCATCATGCAAACGACCCGATTTTTGTATCGCTAATTTTAAACGCATATTATTTTCTATTATATATTTTATTTACTTGCCTGCCTATAAACTAAAAGGGCTTACTTGTTAGTAAGCCCTTTGGTTAAATATAGTTACATACCTACACCCATAGCTCACCCGTTGGATAGCAAATGATAATGATGTGTATGATTGTTTAATGTCATGGCGCAAATTTACAACCCTTTTAGAAAATACCCAACAAAAAAGAAATATTTTGACTAATTTGCTAGCACAAATTTTAATAAACCACTACTAACAATTGTTTTTATGCGTATTCTGCCTTTAACCATGATATTATCTGTTCTCTCCTTGTCTTTTTGTGCTCAAAAAGAAGCACCGACTCCTGCGCCAGTGGTGGTTACCCCGACAACGCCTACTACACCCACCACACCTACTACCCCTACTGATACCGCTAAAAAACTAGTATGGTCTGATGAGTTTGATAAAGCTGGGCTGCCAGACACTACCAAATGGGCGTATAATATAGGAACAGGTTCTAACGGCTGGGGCAATAACGAATCGGAATACTATACCAGAGAATCTACTAATGCAAGAACTGAAAATGGTTCTTTAATCATAGAAGCAAGAAAAGAAAGCAAAGGCGGGAAAAATTATACTTCTGCAAGATTACTAACACAAGGCAAAGCGAGTTGGACATTTGGTCGTATCGAAGTAAGAGCAAAACTTCCAAAAGGCGTTGGATCATGGCCTGCTATTTGGACCTTAGGTAATAATTTTGAAGGTCCAGGCGCTGTTGGTTGGCCAGCTTGTGGTGAAATAGATATTATGGAACATACTGGTAAAGAATTAGGCGCTATTAGCTTTTCAGCACATTCGAAATTATTAAACTGGACCTTAGGCACACAAAAAACATTTAAAACTAATATTGACAATGTGGTTGATTCATTTCATGTGTATAGTTTGGATTGGTCAAAAGAGATGTTGAAATTTTATATAGATGGTGTTTTATATTATACGGTAGCTAATGATGGAAAAGGCGTGGACTCCTACCCTTTTGTGGCACCTCAATTTTTGCTTCTAAATTTAGCTATTGGTGGAAATTTCGCTGGTAATACCATTGACGACACCATGTTCCCCATTAGAATGGAAGTAGATTACGTAAGAGTGTATCAATAAATTTAATTAGTAAAGCAAAATGAAAATGATACAAGGAATGCGCCAAGGCATACTAGCTCAAAGTAAAAATTCTTTTTTCATTTTCGTATTTCTTATGAGCACGCTAAGTGCATTTAGTCAAACACCCAACTTACTTGTGGGCACTTATACCCAAAAAGGTAGTAAGGGTATTTATTTATTATCTTTTGATACCGCGACGGGCAAAGCCATTGAAATAAGCCATACAGACAATGCCATCAACCCTTCTTTTATAACCATGTCAAAAGACAAACAGCAGGTATATGCTGTTAATGAAACCAGCGAAGGACAAGTAAGTGCTTATTCGATTGCTGACAATAAATTTACTTTATTGCAACAAAAAAGCACTAAAGGAGCCGACCCTTGTTATATAACAATAAGCCCTGATCAAAGCACATTATTAGCAGCAAATTATAGTGGTGGAAGTATTACAAGTTATCACCGATTTGCAGACGGCCGATTGTCAAATCCTCAACAATTTATTCAACATAACGGCAATAGTATTAATACAGCAAGGCAAGAAAAAGCACACGTACATGGCACTTTCTTTTCTCCTGATGGGAAATATGTATTAACGCCCGATTTAGGCATGGACGAAATAAGTATTTATCCTTACCAACTTAAAAATGGCCCGCCACTACAAATACAAAAAGCAACCACTATAAAATCTACGCCTGGCGCAGGACCAAGACACTTAACATTTTCAAGCAATGGAAAATTTATTTATATTATTGAAGAATTGACAGGAAGTATTAGTGTATACCGATTTACAAAAGGAGTTGCCAGTTTTATACAGACAGTGTATACGCACCCTAGTAATTTTAAAGGAGCAAGCGGAAGTGCCGATATTCATTTGTCACCAGATGGACTTTTTTTATATGCCAGCAATAGAGGAGATGAAAATAATATTGTAGCCTTTCCTGTCCTTGCCAATGGAAAACTAGAAGAGAAGAATATAAAATATTATTCTTCTGAAGGAAAAGCCCCCCGCAACTTTACCATTAGTCAAGATGGTAAATGGCTTTTAGTAGCCAATCAGGATACAGACAATATTATTGCTTTTAGAAGAAATTTAATAACGGGCATATTAACCTCTACTGGAGTAAGTATAAAATTATCAATGCCAGTATGTTTGTTGTTTTATTAATGTTGTTCAAACCATACGGGCTTGTCAGGAACACCATCTGCATTATAGTTAATAAATAATTCTTCCCCTGCTTCAATATCTTTAATAGTAATGATGGTGATGGTTTCAAACTCATAATCCATATCATACCTGCAATTTGCTTTTATTGCATGATTATAAATGGAGACATATCCCAAAGCAATAATTGCACTTTTCTCATCCTCCCCCCACTCAAAAATATAATCATATAAGAGTGTCTCTTCTAATTTTAATCTTTGTGTAGGATCAAAAACCAATACTGGCGCTATTTCTATAGTAGTGCCGCTAGCAATGGCCTGGGTAGTGAATACACCACGACCTCTATTGACCGATGGTGCTATTGTTAAGAATGGCAGAATCATACTATAAATATAGGCATCCTTTAGGATTTTTCTTAACTTGCACCCATGTCAGTTGAATTAGAAGAACAAGAAATTAATTTATCGGAAGTATTCTTGGATACTTTATCCAAAGGGGACATGCATCTATTAAGAGAATTTTTAGATGAACAAAATATTAGCGACGTGGTGGAATTGGTAAATGAGTTCCCCGAAAACGAAGCCACTATTATTGATAATATGACTGTGCACCGTGCAGTGAGTGTGTTTAAAATTCTAGATATCAATCAACAAAAAGATATCATTAAAGAATTACCAGCTCGAAAAACGGCTAAAATCTTAAATGAATTGCCTCCGGATGACCGTACCGACTTTTTAGAGGAATTACCCAAAGCAGCAATCCGTGATTTAATAAAATTACTTGACCCCGAGGAACGTAAGATTACTTTATCTCTTTTAGGTTACCCTGAGGATAGTGTGGGTCGTTTAATGACACCTGATTATGTATATGTATATCCACAATATACAGTTACTCAAGTCTTAGATACTATTCGCAAATATGGAAAAAATTCAGAAACCATTGACGTTATATATATCATTGATGAAAAAGGCGGTTTAATTGATGATATTAGAATTAGAGATTTATTATTAGCAAAGCCTGATGATATTATTTCTGAAATTATTGATGGCCGTTTTGTTGCATTAAATGTATATGATGATCAAGAACATGCAAGTCAGGTTTTTAAAATGAATAACCGCACAGCGATTCCGGTTGTGGATGATAACGATGTATTATTGGGAATTGTAACCATTGATGATATCTTATGGGTAACTAATGAAGAGTTTAGCGAGGATATGCAAAAAATGGGAGGTACTGAAGCATTGAATGAGCCTTACTTAGATATTTCTATATTTAAATTATTTAAAAAAAGAATTACCTGGTTGGTCGTTTTATTTATTGGTGAATTATTTACAGCCACTGCCATGGGTTATTTCGAAGATGAATTAGCGAAGGTATTAGTACTTGCAAGTTTTATTCCATTAATATTATCTACTGGTGGTAATTCGGGATCACAATCATCTACCCTTATTATACAAGCCATGTCAGTGGGTGAAATTACCATTGCTGATTGGTGGAAAATATTAAGAAGAGAAATAATAAGTGGATTTTTATTAGGCGTATTACTTGGTGTACTCGGCTTTTTCAGAGTCACAGCTTGGCATATGATTGTTCCAGGATTTTATGGTGATCATTGGTTGTTAATTGCCATCACCATTGGATTTACCATATTAGGCGTTGTTATTTGGGGAACCATTACTGGTTCAATGCTTCCTATTGTTTTAAAAAGACTAGGCGCTGACCCTGCTGTTTCTTCCGCTCCATTTGTGGCAACTTTAGTAGACGTAACAGCTATACTTATTTATTTTAGCTTGGCTTATTTATTTTTGCAAGGCACTTTACTTTAATTGATTTTCCAGATTTTTTTTCAATTGAGCTGTCCATTCTTCTTTTAAAATACTTAATACAATAGAATCGCGACGTCCTCCATTAGGCATGGGCAAATGATTTCTTAACACCCCTTCAATGGTACAACCTATTTTTTGCATAGCTGCAATACTTCTTTTGTTGTTGTTATCAGCTCTAAATTCTACGCGCGCTAATGAAAGGGTATCAAATGCAAATGAAAGCATTAAAAATTTACAATTTTCATTCAACTTCGTTCCCCAGCATTTTTTACTATACCAGGTATACCCTATTTGTGTTGTGTCGAATGCTAATTGAACGTCATAAAAACGAGTGCATCCAACATATTGTTGCAGTATTTTATCAAAGACTATAAATGCATAGGCTGTTTTTTGTTTTCTTGCATCTATTGCCGTTTGAATATACTTTTCTAAGCCTGCTTTGTCATTTACTGACACCAATGAATACTGCCATAAAGCTGGCTCACTAACAACATACTGTGCTAGTAATGAAAGGTCTGCAATCAGAAGCGGCCTTAATAACACACGTTCATTTTCTAAAATATACTCCTTTTCGAAATCAAAATGTTCCAATGCTAACATTCATTAAATATTTAAAGTCTAATTTCGCATAAATTTTGAATAACTCCCCAAAATATTAATATATGTGTGGCATTGTAGGTTATATAGGAACAAGAGAGGCATACCCCATTGTACTTAAGGGTTTAAAAAGATTAGAATATCGCGGTTATGACAGTACAGGTGTGGCTATTATTCAAGACGGGAAATTGCAAGTGCACAAGAAAAAAGGGAAAGTTGTTGAACTTGAGGAAGCCGTTGTAGGAAAAAATATGCATTCTACTATTTGTATTGGTCATACAAGATGGGCCACCCATGGTGAACCTTCCGATCGTAATGCGCATCCACATTTATCGAATAATGGACGCTTCGCTATGTTGCATAATGGAATTATTGAAAACTATGCTCCAATAAAAAAAGAATTGCTTTCCAAGGGGTATACTTTTAAAAGTGATACCGACACCGAAGTTTTATTAAATTTTATTCAAGAAATTCAAGATAATAATAAAAGCACCTTAGAAGAAGCTTTACGGATTGCCTTAAAAAGAATTGTTGGTGCTTATTGTATTTTATTAATTGATCAAGACGATCCTGAGACAATTATTGCTGCTCGTAAAGGAAGCCCTTTAGTAATAGGTATTGGAAAGAATGAACATTTTTTAGCCAGTGACGCCTCTCCTATTATCGAATACACTAAAGAAGTAGTATACGTCAATGATTATGAAATAGCCATTGTAAAAAAAGACGAACTCATTTTGAAAAATTTGGGTAATGAAAAACAAACGCCTTTTATACAAAAATTAGACATGGAACTCGCCGCTATTGAAAAAGGAGGCTATGATCATTTCATGCTAAAAGAAATATTTGAACAACCTGAAACTATCTACGATTGTTTAAGAGGCAGACTATTGGTTGAACAACAAAAAATTGTAATGGCAGGGGTGGATAATCATATTGAAGCTTTAACAAAGGCATCACGTATTATCATTGTTGCCTGCGGCACTAGTTGGCATGCTGGATTGTACGCCGAATATTTAATAGAAGAGCTCTGTCGCATTCCAGTAGAAGTTGAATACGCTTCTGAATTTAGATATCGCAATCCTGTAATTCATCCTGGAGATGTGATTATTGCTATTTCACAAAGTGGGGAAACAGCAGACACTTTAGTGGCATTAGAAAGTGCTAAAGATAAAGGTGCTTTTATATTTGGTATTGTTAATGCGGTGGGAAGTAGTATAGCTAGATTAAGTAACGCAGGCGCCTATACCCATGCTGGACCAGAAATTGGTGTGGCCAGTACAAAAGCTTTTACTGGGCAACTCACTGTACTTGCCATGATCGCTTTAAAAATGGCGCAAGCTAAAGGAAGTATTACCGACGAAAGATATTTACATTTAGTAAACGAGTTGGCATCGGTACCAGAAAAAGTAAAAGAAATTTTAGCAGATACGAGTGTGATTCAAAAAATTGCATTGAAATTTAAAGACGCTAAAGACTTTTTATATTTAGGAAGAGGTTATAATTTCCCTATTGCATTAGAAGGAGCTTTAAAATTAAAAGAGATTACGTATATACATGCCGAAGGTTATCCTGCAGCCGAAATGAAACATGGTCCCATTGCATTAGTAGATGAAACTTTGCCAGTTGTATTTATAGCAACAAAAGATATGTACTACAATAAAGTAGTATCCAATATTCAAGAAATTAAAGCAAGAAAAGGACAAATCATAGCTGTTGCAAGTATGGGAGATCAAGTGTTGCCTACTATGTCTGAAAATATAATGTTCGTTCCAGACATTGACGAAGTTATTGCTCCCTTACTAAGTGTTATACCTATGCAACTACTAAGTTATTATGTAGGTATTGCTAAAGGAATTGACGTTGATAAGCCTCGTAATCTTGCCAAAAGTGTAACCGTTGAATAGTACGGAAGGGTTGAGTTTGGTTTGAGTGATTTACGACCTGATTTAGGTGGTGTAATTATCACTTGTCGTCCTCCCTTCGGTCGGACTTCATCCCGTAATAGAACAGGGATATTAAAGTTTATCGTTAGT
>CAINWZ010000162.1 GCA_903854725.1 uncultured Bacteroidota bacterium | reverse complement strand
GTTTGATTCTTATTGAAAGTATAATAAAACGATTTAGGATTGTCAAGTTTTCAGGATCGAAATTGCAATCTAGTTTCAAATTTGATTAGGTTTCAAAAACCTAAGAAATGTCTCTTTTTTCAACTCTTACTACTTCTGTTTGGTCTAAAGACAGGCAATTTATACTGATATATAAATGATTTGTAGCTCATTTCATAAAATCTTTTGGCTCATTTAGGGTGTTTTTTGAGCTTTATTTCGTATCTTTATGAGCTTAAAGAAAATGGTTATGGTTGAGAAGATAGAATCTGAAATAATTGAATTCATCAAAAATAATGGCGGAAGTTCTTCCAAAGAGATTTTTGATGGAATATCAGCTTCAAAAAGTTACGCCACAATTAAAAGAATATTACTACAATTAATTGCGGAAAATCTAATTGAAACAAATGGTAAAGGGAAAAGTACAAAATACCTAATTTCTTCTGCATACGAATTAGTCGAACCAATAGATATTGAAAAATATTATGAGAAGGAAATCGATGAAAGAACAATTAAAGATGGTTTCAATTTTAATGTAATCCGGGAGGTTCTAAACAAACATACCGTTTTCACACAGGTTGAATTAAATAGACTAGCCGACCTTCAAAACACCTATCAAAAGAATATTTCACAACTCTCTAAATCAGAATATACAAAAGAACTAGAACGTCTTGCTATTGATTTAAGTTGGAAATCTTCTCAAATTGAAGGTAACACATATTCTCTTCTCGAAACAGAAAGATTACTGAAAGATAAGGAAACTGCTTCAGGAAAAACGAAAGAAGAAGCTATTATGCTCCTTAACCATAAGGATGCTTTAGATTTTATTATAGAAAATCCTGATTACTTACACCCACTTTCAGTTTCAAAAATAGAGGATATCCATAGCATTTTAATAAAAGAATTGGCAGTAGAAAAAAATCTCAGAAAAAAACGTGTTGGTATTTCTGGAACAAACTACAAACCACTTGAGAATGAATTCCAAATCTTAGAAGCATTAACAGATACTTGCGAATTGATTAACAAAAAAGTATATGTATTTGAAAAAGCTTTGCTGACATTGGTTCTAATTTCATATATACAACCATTCATGGATGGAAATAAAAGAACAGCAAGAATTGTTAGTAATGCTATCTTAATGAATAATAATTATTGTCCCATTTCTTTTAGAACTGTTGACTCTATTGATTATAAAAAAGCTATGCTGCTATTTTACGAACAAAATAATATTTCAAGTTTTAAGGATATTTTTATTAATCAGTTCGATTTTGCAGTAAAAACTTATTTCTGAAAAAGAAATATAAATACAACTGAAAACAAAGGCTATGTGAAATCCTCCTAGTATTCTATATCGTAAAACTTGCAAAGAATTTGCAAAAAACAGAAGAAAAAGGATGAAATTGGATGAAAAAATAAACCGGTCAATTCGTTTATATACAGGGCGTTATGATACTAGATGATGCCAAATAAAACATCCCTGAAGCAGTATATATGGCTTGGGTCTCCCGACAAGTCGGGATGGCCCCACCCTAAAAATCAAGGGTTTAAGAAGATAAAACTTCTTAAACCCTTTTTTCTTGCAAAAAATTTGCAAAAACTAAATGACACTAGATGAAAAGAAGAAGGACTTCTGGGGTGTAATTCGGAGCGTTTAAGGGTCGACGTTAACCTAGTTTTAATCTTGATTAGGTTTCCTAAACTTAAAAAATGTCTGTTCGTTGTCAATACCTGCTAGTTCCGTTTTAATTGAAACTATATAATAATTAGACAATTAAAGCAATACTATCACCTTGAAATTAACAACGCCCAATTTAGAGCCCTATTCGCATATTATTGGATATAGAAGACTGACTTCAGCAGGTCTATAATGAAGTTAAGCAGCTTGTTAAAATCGAAAACTATTAAATTTGCAGTGTTGATTTAGCTTAATAAAGTACTTATATTTGTACCTAATTAAATACTTAAATAAACACTTAATTAAAAATTAACATGATAGCTGCAAATTATACCGAATTCAGGACTGGACTTAAAAAATTCCTTGATGATGTTGAAAATAATAATGAGACGCTAATTATTAAAAGAGGGTCGGGTAACGGAGCGGTCCTTATTTCACTCGATGAATATAATTCAATTATTGAAACTATGCATTTGCTAAGTTCAAAAGTAAATGCAGATAGATTATATGAATCAATTAACCAGATGAAAAAAGGGAAGATAGTCCGTGAAAAATTAATAGAAGAATAATGAGAATTACTTTTTCAGAAAATGCATGGGAAGACTATATTTCCTGGCTGAATGAAGATAAAAGGATGCTCAAAAAAATCAATGAATTAATAAAAGACATTCAACGACACCCATTTGAAGGAATTGGGAAACCTGAACCTTTAAGATTTGATTTAAAAGGATTTTGGTCACGAAGGATTGATAGAGAACATCGATTAGTCTATCAATTTATTGATAAAGAATTACTAATTTATAGCTGCAGGTACCACTATGAAAAATGAACTACGCAGCCTAACAACACCGATCCGCAAACCGCTCTGTGTCATGGTAGGTGCGACTTGCGAGCGTAAAGTTTACTCTAGAGTATTGTACGAGTGTAAAAATTCACTGAATTTACCCTTGTTCCGTTAATGAGCGTAAAATTTACCTATAATGCCCCCACCATTTAGGACATGTTTATGGTAAAACAGTTAAATTTATACCCCTTTAAACCAGTATCAAGTTGTCTGAGCAG
>CAINWZ010000161.1 GCA_903854725.1 uncultured Bacteroidota bacterium | reverse complement strand
TTTCGTGACTTCTTACAAACCAAGTAAATGACAATTGGTAAAGACAAATTAAAATAAGCGCAATAGTAAAAAAGCGCACTAATCCTTTGAGTTGCATAATAGTGTGGTTAACTGATTTTTAGTCGGCAAATATAATGGAAACGGGCCAAAATAAAGGCTAAAAAGCCATTATTTTACCTTCAAGAGGCTTACGTCAAAGTACAAAGGGGCATTGCCTGGGATATCTCCACTTCCTGAAGATCCATAACCTAATGAGGATGGGATAAGTATCTTAATTTGACCACCTTCGCCTATCAAAGGCAAAGCTATTTGCCATCCTGGAATAAGGTTGTTTAGGGGGTAGGTGATGGTACCGCTATCAAAAGTCTTATCACTCATTAATTTTCCTGTATAAGTTACTGTAATTGTGCTAGTTAGCTTAGGCTTATTGCTATTTCCTGCAGTAATTATTTGATATAGCACACCACTAGGGTCTGATACATAAGTAATATTATTCTTGGTTGCATAGGCAATCATTTGTTCCTTTTCACTTGTCGAAGACTTGCTACAGCCTATTTGACTTATGAGTCCCATAATGAGTAGACTCGCGATGGTTAATTTGCGAAAAATGAGGGTAGAAGGGTTTTTGGAGATCATTTGGTTCATTTTTTATTTTTTAAGTGCTTCAATTCATTAAATCTTTGTTCGTTCATCTCAGCGGTAAATTGCTGGTAGATCCAAGCAAATCCAAAGGAGAAAACAATAATAGCAATAACTATCCATATTTCATTGCCTCTCATGTTGGCCACCATACTCGCCCTTTCGTACCAGCCTGTTTCTGAAATGAGGAGGATGAGCATTCCCACGCTTAGGCCAAAACTTAAACCTATTAAGAAAGGTTTGCGTTTAAAATGGGGTAGGACTCTATCTTTTTCCCATTGTAGGTAAAATTTTTCTTCCTCTGGGCTAATCATATTGCAAATTTATGCTTTGATAGTTAAATTAGACATTCATTGCTTACATTTAATTTTTAAATGGATCTTGATTAACAAAATTTTAAAAGCTGTTTATGAAATCGTTTATTACAAAATGGGGTCTTACTATTAGTTTGGTTGTCATTTCTGTTCATTTTATTGCCCAATTATTTGGGGAAGAGTATAAAGTAGTGGAGGCAATTAGTAAGGCACTTTTCTTACCTACCCTAATGATGTATTTGTATGTTCAACCCAATGTGTTCAATAAGCCTGGAAAAAATTTGGTAATGATAGGATTGTTCGGCTCTTTTTTAGGGGATGTGTTTTTAATTTCAAAATCACTTTTTATTCCTGGAATGATTGCGTTTATGATGACGCATGTTTTTAATATCCTATTTTTCAGTAAAATAAATAGTCTGAAAAATCCAAAATCTACTATTTTATATACATCAATATTTTTATTAGTTAGCTTTTGTGTGTTTATGTACTTACAATTAAGTGGAGGGATGGGAAAATTAATTTACCCAATACTAGTATACATGGCACTTATTTCTTCGGCGGCACTCATGGCAATTCATGTAGCTAATAATAAGCCTACTAAAATTATAGCTAATAATTTTTGGATCCCTGGTATGTTATTTTTCTTAGCTTCAGATTCAATTTTAGCTTTTAATAAATTTGATTGGTCAATCAATGACCCTATTGAAAATATAGGCTTGGTAATTATGATTACTTATGGATTGGCTCAGTTTTTATTGGTGAAAGGATTTCAATTGTATTTTTCTACAAAGACTGCTGAATAAGTTCACTGATTAAGTTTGTAATCTTAATATAGATCGCATAAAAAAACCTTCCTCGATAAATCGGGAAGGTTTTTTTTATGGCTTGATGCGAAAAAATCGCGGTCAATATTAGTAACCCATGCCACCCATATCAGGAGCATGTCCTCCACCTTGTGGAGCTGCTGCTGGAGCTGGTTTGTCAGCAATCACACACTCTGTTGTTAACAACATAGAGGCAATAGAAGCTGCATTCTCTAAAGCAACTCTTGTTACTTTAGTAGGATCGATAACACCTGCTTTGAATAAGTTTTCGAATACTTCTGTTCTTGCATTAAATCCGAAGTCATCTTTTCCTTCTTTGATTCTTTGAACAACAATAGATCCTTCAATACCACTATTCTTAACAATTTGACGAAGCGGTTCTTCAATCGCACGACGTACGATTTGGATACCTGTATTTTCATCTTCGTTAGCGCCTTTTAATTTTTCTAAACTTGCTACGGCACGAATGTAAGCAACCCCACCACCTGGTACGATTCCTTCTTCCACTGCAGCACGCGTTGCGTGTAAAGCATCGTCAACACGATCTTTCTTTTCTTTCATTTCAGTTTCAGTAGCTGCACCAACATACAATACGGCAACACCACCACTTAACTTCGCTAAACGCTCTTGTAATTTCTCACGATCGTAGTCAGAAGTTGTATTTTCAATTTGCGCTTTAATTTGATTTACGCGAGCAGTGATATCTGCTTTTTTACCTTTACCACCTACGATAACGGTATTGTCTTTATCAATTGTGATAGAACTTGCTTGACCTAAATAAGATAAGTCGGCGTTTTCTAATTTAAAACCTTGTTCTTCGCTGATAACAGTTCCTGCAGTTAAGATAGCAATGTCGTTTAACATTTCTTTTCTGCGATCACCGAAGCCTGGAGCTTTTACTGCAGCAACTTTAATAGTGCCACGTAATTTATTTACTACCAATGTTGCCATTGCTTCACCTTCTAAATCTTCAGCGATGATTACTAATGGACGACTTGTTTGAGCTACTTTCTCTAAAATATGTAAGATGTCTTTCATTGCTGAAATCTTCTTGTCATAAATTAAGATGTATGGATTTTGCATTTCTGCTTCCATCTTTTCGCTATTGGTAACGAAGTAAGGAGAAACATACCCACGGTCAAATTGCATACCTTCTACAACATCCACTGTAGTATCGGTACCTTTTGCTTCCTCAACAGTGATAACACCTTCTTTACCTACTTTGCTCATTGCAAGTGCAATCAACTTACCAATTTCATTATCGTTGTTAGCAGAAATAGAAGCTACTTGCTCAATCTTTTTAGCGTCGTTACCCACTGCTTGAGATTGTGCTTTTAAACTTGCTACTACTTTTTCAACTGCTTTATCAATACCGCGTTTCAAATCCATAGGATTTGCACCAGCAGTAACGTTTCTTAAACCTTCGCCAATGATAGCTTGCGCTAAAACAGTAGCAGTTGTAGTACCATCACCAGCTTGATCAGCGGTTTTGCTTGCTACTTCTTTAACCATTTGAGCACCTATATTTTCGATAGGATCTTCTAAGTCAATTTCTTTTGCAACAGAAACACCATCTTTAGTAATAGAAGGTGATCCAAATTTCTTTTCAATAACAACGTTACGACCTTTTGGTCCTAAAGTTACTTTTACGGCGTTGGCTAAAGTGTCAACCCCTTTTTTCATTTTATTTCTCGCTTCTAAGTCGAAAAAAATCATTTTAGACATATAAACTTATTTTATTTCGTTAATTAATAATTCAGATTTCAACAATTAAACAATTGCCAAAATATCGCTTTCACGCATGATCAATAAATCTTGACCTTCAATTTGAATTTCTGTTCCAGCATACTTGCCGTATAAAACGGTATCGCCCACTTTAACAGTAACAGGTTCGTCTTTTTTACCAGTGCCAGCAGCAACAACAACTCCGCGTTGTGGTTTTTCTTTAGCCGTATCTGGGATGATGATTCCTCCAGCTGTTTTTTCTTCTGCAGCGGCAGGCTTAATTATTACTCTGTCATGTAGAGGAGTAATGTTTAATTTCTTAGCCATACTTTATCGTTTTTTGTTTATTAATAAATATTATACTTCCATTACATCGATAATCGTGCCACTGCAATTATTTCCTATTTAATAGGTCATATTTTCAGTTTATTGGTTTTTTCAGCGTAAGGGAAGCAAATCTATGCCTAAAATTGCATGATAAGCAAAGGATTATGGTAAAAAATGTCAGTTTTTACCAATAATTTAGATAGATTTGCAGCCGTTTAGCTCTTACACATATGATGAACCGAAGAAATATTAGAATTAAAGTAATGCAGGTGCTGTATATGGTTGAAAATCAAAACCAAAGCAGTCCCG
>CAINWZ010000160.1 GCA_903854725.1 uncultured Bacteroidota bacterium | reverse complement strand
AACTTAAACTTTACGGTAACATTTGAAACATGATCTGCGCTATTGAAACTAATCTTAGTTAAGTATTCTACAATGGCTCTTTTGTACTTACTATCATTTGAGCTTGATCCTTTTACAATTTGAACAAAGCGACCTACACCAGTAGGGCTTACCTCAATTTCTGCATAAATAGTAGCAGGTTCCACATCGCCATTAAATGAATAGGCTTTAGTGACTCTTCTATCTCCTTTTGTTACAAAAGGGCCGCCACTACCTTCGTAATTTTTTCCATTAACAGTTCCATTAGCAACGCCTTGGTCGCCTTTGCCACCGGCAATACCTTGGTCTTTTACATTATTATAACTGTCTTGATTATTGCCACCTTTGCCATTGCCACCTGCATATTTCCCCATTAAGGCTTTTGGTTTGGGAGCAGGAGGTAAGGGGATATTTTTACTATTCTTTTTAGCTTTCGAAGAGCTAATAGCTTCATCGTTTGGATCGTTGCCACTTGCATTTATTTTAATGGCTTTATTAATAGCAGTAGCTTTTACTCTTTTGCTGGCGCCTACTTCAGGTGCCGGTGCTTCTTTACTTAGTGGGGCTATTTCTCCTTGACCTGTGGCACTATTGCCTAAATTAACTTCCATATAAGAAGTAGCGGGAGGAATAACAGTAGGAGTGGGTTGTTGCCAATGCATTATAATAAATAAGCAAGACAAGGCAACACATATTAATAAGGTGTAGACACCTGCTTTAATATTTTTTTCTTGTTCGAAGCTTAATTGCATATTATAAAATTAATGCAAAAATACATTATAACCCAACTACCTTTTGTTTGGAGGGCCAAGTGTTAATAACAATGCCAGAAATAATGATAAGGCCACTGATAGCTTGAAAAATATTGAATTGTTCGTTGAGTATAAGCACTGCTTCTAAGGAGCTCAATAAGGGAATCAATGTGCCAAATAAAGAAGTTTTGCCTGCGCCTAATTTATGAATGGCGCTATTCCATAAAAAATAAGCAATAGTGGAGTTGCCAATGCCTACATATAAAATAATCCAAAATAAATGGCTATTAAAATGAATTGGTTGGATATAGTTCATTTCATAAATAGAAAAGGGCATTAAGATAATGGCTCCAATTGCAAATAGGTATAATAAAAAACTATTATTAGAAATGCCAATGGGTTTTTTTCGAACAAATACGTTGTAAGTGCCAAAGCATATTCCAGCAATCACCATCCACATATCTCCTGCAGAAAATCGAAAATGTAAAATATTATTGATATCGCCTTTGCTTATAAGAAGTACAATTCCCATAAAACCAACCGTAATCCCAGAAATGTTTTTCCAATGTAATTTTTCATTTACAATGACAGCTGCAAGTAAAGTGGCTACTATAGGATGTATAACAGACCCTATCAATGACATATTGATGGCAGAAGTATAATGCCCTGCTGTATATATGAGTGTATTATAAATGGAGAAACCTACAAGACCCATCCAGAAAAAGTAAGAAAAATTTTGTTTGAAAATAGGCCACTCTTTCATAAAGTTTTTATATGCAAATGGCAAAATACAAACTGTAGCAACAGACCATCTAAAAAAAGCAAGACTTATGGGGCCAATTAAATGTATCGCGTATCTAGAAACAATAAAATTACCAGACCATATAATGCAGGCTAGTATGGCTAATACTGCGCCTATTTGATGTTCTTTGTTATAATGTCTTTTATTCAATTTATATTTTTCAATGATGTGCAAAATTCTCAACAAAGTCGCCTTTAATTCTTTCGATAGGAGGGTTGTAGTAACCAAATTTTAAGTTGGGGAATTCTTCTTGGATTAAATCCATCATTTGTTTAACCCCCATTATTTCGCCCACTTCGGTAACACCAATTTTGCCTAAATACCAGTCGGGATCAATATTAAAATTGCGCCATTGAATCATTTTTAAATCGGTGTCTCGAATTAATTTTCTAAGTGCTTCGTATTCTTCTACACAATCAGTCATACCTGGGAATACAAAATAATTAATGCTTGTCCATTTACCAGCTGCTGACATTACTTTTAAACTTTCAACAATGTCATTAAAAGTATAATTGTTGGGTCGGTAATAAGCGTTGTATATTTTTTCACGTGCCGAATTGGTACTTACTCTTAAACTATCTAATCCGGCTTCTGCTAAAATTTTGACAGCTTTTGGGTCGGAGCCGTTAGAATTAATATTGATACTTCCTTTGGAAGTGTGTTTTCTTATTTCAATAATCGCTTCTTTAATGGTTTCCCACATTAATAAAGGTTCACCTTCGCAACCTTGGCCAAAACTTACAATAGGGAATGGGGCTGTCATTAAATGCGGCACAGTATATTCTACTACTTCTGCTGCAGTGGGTTTAAAAACAAGTCTTTCTTGATTAGAAATAATTTCTTCTTCAAGAGGTTGGAAAGAAATACAACCTATGCAATTGGCATTACAAGCGGGTGAAATAGGAATTGGGCATTCCCATCTACCCATCGCAAAATTTCTTGCTGCTGGACAATGATAGGTCATGCAACAATTTTCCATTAAATGTTTAACCAATCTATTTTGACTATAGGTAGCTAATAATTTACTAGTACCTGCTTCAATTATTTTTTGATCATATCCTTCACAATCTTGTCTAATATCTTTTTCAATTCTTACAGCGGGCACATAGTTTTTACCATCCTGCCAACCCACAGCGGTATAACAAAACAATGGTAAAGTGGGGGCATTGGGCAAGGTTTCATAAGCAGCTACATATAAACCAGTATGCGCAGGAGGTATAAATGCTGCCACTGCCCAACCTTTTTCACAAATGCGCATCTCACCTGTTTCTACATCAATGCCAATGCCTCTTCTTTCTGGTAATTCATATAAGCTACCACCATTGGGTAGTTCTATCCAATCTTCTAAGTCAATAGGATAGGCATCCCAACCAGCACGGCCTGCAACATAAAGACTCGTATCTTCAAATATTTGGCCTTTGCCATCTGAATATAAAATAAAAGGGGAAGACTGTAATGACATAATATAAAGATATCAATTAAGATTGAGTTGTTCTTGAATTTGCAATTTGCGTTGCACAGAAGGCGTTAAATTCTTTGCAAATGTTGTCCGTAACAGGCTCGTTAATTTGTTTTTGAATAAGTTTATTGTCTTTGAAATCGATGGTAATAAGGTCGTCTTTAATTAATGCATTTTCAACGTATCCCCAAGGATAGTGTTTTTTGGGAAAAGTGTTTATGACAATGCCTGCTGGGTCAAAAGCAATTTCATAGGGAAATTTAACTTGCCTCTCAAAAAGGGCGCCAATTAAAAAAATACCAGATATGAGTAAGCCATTGGGCTGTAAAAACCATCCCCAAGAGGCCAATAATAAGCCTAATCTATAATAGGGAACGACCCCTTTTTTATTTTGGAAAACACAGAATACCCACCAACTTGTGAAAGAAGTCATGATGGCTACAATAAGCGCAGGCTTTGGGAATAGCCCCAAATAGATTGAATAACTAAATGCTACTATTGAAATAAATAACATGAATTGGCTAATACGGTCAATATTCTTAAAATCGGGGCTTTTGCAAACGATGATGTAGTCAAATTCACGCATAAAAAATGGGTTTCAATTAGGATAAATTTTGGTGCAATTTAAGCTCATTTGGTTAACTTTGCACTATGAAGAAAACACATATTGCATTATTGGTTCTAATAGCTGCAGCGATTGTTGTATTAATTAGCTATACCGGCGATTTAAGTAGTTATGAGACAATTGGTTCTGCCAAGCAAAAAGAAGGGAAGTTTGTTAATTTAATCGTCAAAATGGACAAGTCTGTTCCCGTTCAATATGACCCAGTCAAAGATCCTAATTTGTTACAATTTAATGTGCAAGATAGTGTGGGTGGCAAAATTAGTGTGGTGTATCACAATACCATGCCCACCGACATGGAAAAATCAGAAAGACTGGTGTTAAAAGGAAAAGTGCAAGGCGATCATTTTGAATGTTCTGCAATTGTTATGAAATGTCCTTCTAAATACAAGGATAATCCCAACGCTATGAAAAACCAACCGGTTACCATTAGCAATTAAAAAAAACAAATAGGTAAATGAATACTACAAAGTTTATTGACGAGCATTTATTCCCTGGTCAAATAGGATATTTTTTAACCATACTTTCTTTAGTCGCTTCTTTGGTGGCTACTTATTCTTTCGCAAAAGCATTTTTTTCAAAAGAGCTTGAAGTACAAACACATTGGGAAAAATTAGCCAAAATCGCATTCATCATTGAATCAGTGGCGGTAGTTTCATGTTTCGTCGTGCTATTTTATATTATCTCTAATCATTTGTTTGAGTACAAGTATGCATACATGCATAGCGATAAGAATTTACCTTTTCAATATTTATTAAGTTGTTTTTGGGAAGGGCAGGAAGGAAGTTTTTTATTATGGAGTTTCTGGCATTGTGTGTTAGGCTTAGTAGTGCTTGCTACTAAAAAGAAATTGGGAGAATCTGTTTCGGGCGTTATGATGGTATTGAATTTTGTACAGTTTTGTTTAGCCACCATGATTGTAGGTTTATTTATTTTTGATATGAAAGTAGGGAGTAGTCCTTTTCTTTTATTAAGAGAAGAAATGAACTGGCCTATTTTAGCAAGACCAGATTATATACATCTTATAAAAGATGGTACGGGCTTAAATACTTTATTACAGAATTATTGGATGGTGATTCACCCACCCATTTTATTTTTAGGATTTGCTTCAACTACGATACCATTTGCTTTTGCGGTGGTAGGCTTAATTAATAAGAAACATGACTGGATGGATAAATGTATGCCATGGGCTACCTTCTCTGCAGGTATTTTGGGATTAGGTATTATGATGGGAGCTGCTTGGGCCTATGAGAGTTTAACATTTGGAGGTTATTGGGCATGGGATCCGGTAGAAAATGCTTCGCTTGTTCCTTGGCTAACTTTAGTTTCTGCCATACATGCCTGTATTATTTACAGAAAAACTGGATCTAGTTTAAAAGTGACGTATCTATTTTTTGGGATTAGTTTTTTATTAGTATTGTATTCTACCTTTTTAACAAGAAGTGGAATTTTAGGAGATACATCGGTACATGCATTTACAGACTTAGGAATGAATGCACAACTTTTAGGATTCTTATTAATTTTTGTAATACCTTATTTTGTTTTATTCTTTGTAAGGTTTAAGCATATGGCGGAACCGCTAAAAGAAGAAGCCATTGATAGTCGTGAATTTTGGATGTTAATAGGTTCGCTCATTTTATTTTTATCGGCAGTAGTGATTATTTCAATTACTTCTATCCCTGTATTTAATAAAATATTTGGCACTAAAATTGCACCGCCTGAAGATGCTGCATTTGCGCATAATCAAGTACAGGTTTTTGTGGCTATTATAATTGGGCTATTAACTGCATTTGGTCAATTTTTAAAATTCAAAGGAACCACTAAGGCTTTTTTGGTGCAGAAAATGAAAGCGCCTTTATTGGTTACAGTGGCTATCAGCATTGTCATATATGTATTTGTGGGGGTAGCCTATAAAGAAAAAGGTATTGGTTTTGAAGGAGCTATTTATGTCGCTTTGTTTGCATCAATTTATGCTATAGTTGCTAATATTTTCTTTTTTGGGACGATGCAAAAATGGAAATTAAAATCTGCAGGATCTTCCATTGGGCATATTGGATTTGGAATGGTATTATTAGGTATTTTAATTTCCTCTTCTAATAAAACTGTTTTGAGTTGGAATACAACGGGTATTAGTCCGCTTCGTGTGGAATCAAATAAAAGTCCTGCTGGAAACCCGAGAGAAAATATAACTTTATTTGAAGGCATTGCCACAGACATGGGAAAGTTCATGGTTACTTATGTGCGAGATACTTTTGATATTTTAGATAAAAGATTTTTTGAATTAAAGTTCAAAGAGAAAAAAACGGAAGCTGAGTTTTTTTTATATCCTGATGTGTTAAAGAATAACAAAGGAATGGAAGGATTCTCGGCTAATCCATCTTCAAAGCATTATTGGAACAAAGATATTTTCGTTTATGTAACTTCTTTCCAGGATAATTCTAAAGAAGATACTACTAGTTTTAAACCGCATCAAATTTCCATAGGGGATTCGATTTTTTATAGCAACGGATATATTAAATTAGAAAAAGTATTGGTGAATCCAAATGCTAATAGACCAGCTGGCAGCAATGAATTGGTATTGCAATTAGCAGTCACATCAAAAGAAGGATTAAAATATACAGCTAATCCTGGTATTTTATTACAAGGCATGACATTACAGGCTAATTTAGATACTGTCAAAGTGCAAAATTTAGTACTTAGTTTTAACAAAGTGGTTGATCAGCAAAAAGGAATATTGGAGATTGGAGTAAAAGAGTCTGCATCTTTAACAAACTTAATTACCTTAAAAGCATATGAGTTTCCTTTCATTAATTTGCTGTGGTTGGGTGTAATTATTATGACTTTTGGCTTCGGAGTTGCTACTTGGAACAGGACTAATAAGTTAAAAGAAAAGTAAATTAAGCGAAAAGGTGAGTAGGGAAAGGTTACTTTTCATAATTTAGGGTATTAAAACTATAGATATCATACTTGATATCAAATAATATAGGTAAGTAAAGTTTTAAAATAGTATGAAAAAAGGGTTTGTATATATCATTGCTTTTTGTTTTGCTGGTTTTGCCAGTGTAAAGGGTAATGCACAAACCAACAATAATGATACTATCCGTGTGGAAGCATTTATCACACCCGAAGGAGATACCATCCCACAATCCTGGTTGCCTACAGTAGAAGTAATCGCCAAACAAACTGCACTCTGGAAGAATTACTGGAGAAACTGGACAAGGCTTAAAAATGCAGTGTATGTTACGTATCCTTATGCCAAAACAGCCAGTAAATTAATTAATGAAGTAAATAGTCAATTGGCCAATGTGAGTGATGAAGGTCAAAGAAAAAAAATCATTAAGTCAAGAGAAAAGGAAATGAAAAGAGATTTTGGCGATAAAGTGACTAGTTTATCTGTATATCAAGGTAAAGTGCTGATGAAATTAATCAATAGAGAAACTGGAAATAATTGTTACGAAATTATTAAAGAATATAAAGGAGGCTTTAATGCTGGATTTTGGCAAACAGTAGCTTTCGTTTTTGGAAGCAGTTTAAAGCAGCAATACGACCCTAAAGGGGAGGACAAAGACATTGAAAAAATTGTCCTAGAATTACAAAAGCTCTACGGATATAAGGGTTAAGCATTGGGGTAGGTTTTTGGGGCAGGTTTTTGTATCTTTACCCCAATACTAACAACCATCATGAGCGAGGAAAAGAACTTAAATTTTATTGAAGAAATTATTTCCCAAGATTTGGCATCAGGAAAATATGCGCAAATTTTAACGAGATTCCCACCAGAGCCAAATGGCTATTTACATATTGGACATGCAAAAAGTATTTGTTTGAATTTTGGCCTGTCCTTACATTTTGGCGGAGGTACTAATTTAAGGTTTGATGATACGAATCCCACTACTGAAGAAACGGAATATGTAGAAAGTATAAAAGCCGATTTAAAATGGCTAGGGTTTAATTGGGTAAAAGAATGTTACGCTTCAGATTATTTTGATACATTATATGAATTTGCTGTTCAATTAATTGAGAAAGGATTAGCCTATGTAGATGATAGCAGTCCGGAAGAAATAGCCTTACAAAAAGGGACACCTACTGCAGCAGGAACAGGAAATGAATTTAGGAACAGAAGCATTGCAGAAAATTTGGAATTATTT
>CAINWZ010000159.1 GCA_903854725.1 uncultured Bacteroidota bacterium | reverse complement strand
CGTGCTGCTATTCGTGCGGGTATTCCTGATAAAGAAAGTCAAGCAGTTGCTTTTTTAAGCATGTGTCAAATTTTTATGAACAAGCGCGAATTTCGTGCTGCGAAAGATTATTTCCGCAAAGCAAAAGCATGCAAACCCACTACTAAACAAGTGGTAGATCAAATCAAAGAAATAGAGAAATACATTTCTCGTATGCCTGGGTAGTTTTTATAAATTTTTAATTCACAAAATATTATTAAGCCCACTTCGTTCGAGTGGGTTTTTGTTTTGAAAACTTTCGAAGTTCTAAAGGTATAAATACGCTGTTTTTGCTTCCATAGGATTATTATTATTGTGGTATGAAACCAGGATTAAAGGCTATAATTCTGTAAATTTGAAGCTAGGATATAATCAGATTAAAATTCTATCACCATTACAGATAATTAATTAAAAAATATACTTTAAAAAAAGAGCTTATTTAGTTGTATTTTTATTCAAGCCAAAAAATTTAAATCTTGCAATTCGATATCATCCTTGCTAAATATTTATTAAACAAAAATATTCCTGTTAGTACAGTAAAATATATTTTAAGTATAGCCTATTTATTAACTAGCTTAATGTTATATTTTATTGTGTTTGCTAAGCAGCCAAGTTTTGGAAGTGGAATATCTTTTATGCTTGTATTTGTCTTATTTGGCTACCTACGATCAAAGAATGTAGAAAACTATTTGAAAAATAGAAATAAACTTTAAGTCAAAACCTTTTCTATCGTTGGCGCGAAATGCGCATACTCGAGCGCATGAATTTTATTAGCTAAGGTTTCAGCTGTATCGGAAGCATCTATAGAACAAGTTGCTTGAAATATAATTCCACCCTCATCATAATGTTCATTCACCCAATGTATCGTTATGCCCGACTCTTTCTCTCCCGCAGCTATCACCGCTTCATGCACTCTTGATCCATACATTCCCTTTCCCCCATATTTTGGTAATAATGCTGGATGTATATTGATAATGCCTTTTGGATAAGCGCGCACCAACACTTCTGGCACTTTCCATAAAAATCCAGCCAACACAATAAATTGTATTTCGGCATTGTGTAAACTTTCTACATAACCCGTTGCCGCAAACTCGGCCTTATTAATCATTAAAGTGGGTATTCCTTTTTCCTTTGCTATCTCCAATACCCCCGCACCTGGCACATTACATACTATTAATGAAACTTTGATCGGTGCCGCTGTAGTTGATAAAGTGCCCGAACCCTTTGATACTCCATTAGCCCTAGCGCCACCCCCCTCAAAATATTCTATTATTTTTCTGGCATTACTCCCAGCTCCAGAAGCGAAAATCGCGATATGAACCGGCGCCGCAGACGCAGTCGAAGGCGCCGCAAATGTCCCCGCTACATCATTACCCCCAACGCCACTTCCCAACAATCTGGAACCCACCCGGCCTAAATACCCCTTAAAAAAGCGAAATTGTCCAGTAAAGAAACTCACGAAAATGACCGAAAAAGGCCATAAAATGGTCAAAAATAGGGGATAAATGAGCCAAAATGCCCAATTTTTCTCCAAAAACACCAATTTTAATAAAAAGCTACAAAGCCTCCCGCTGAGGCTTCCCCCCAAGGCAAAAGTTAGGATAACCAACCAAAATTGGCCTGGCCCCACTTTCCACTTTTCCTGTAATCTTTGTATTGCTTTCATGCGCCCTCAAAGGTGCCTTTTTTTTTCAAAAACTGCCCACCAAATCCAAAATAATTTCCTTCACACCAAACTAACATTACATTATTATGACATTCGTCATCCTTTTTAAACTCAGTTCCCTGAAACTCAACAAATTCAATAAAAAAAACTTGCTCTTTTCTTAGTATTGAATCCTATTCTTAAGTAATTTCGCCCCCGTTCGAGGACATTTTTACACCCTAGACACTTTTTGTGTATATGACAATTTTAAGAAGCCTAGCTAAGATCGTTTCGATCTTCCTATTTATCACCCTTAGTTCATCTATCGGTCATCAGTTAAATGCGCAAGATGGGAAAGCTCTTTTCTCACAAAATTGTGCATCATGCCACGCGGTTAATAAAAAATTAACTGGTCCTGCCCTTGCAGGCGTAGAAGATCGTTGGCCTGATAAAAAGAATTTGTATGCATGGATTAAAAATAATGCTGCATTTTTAAAAACGGGAGATCCTTACGCAACTAAATTGTACAACGAGTACAATAAAACAGCAATGAACTTGTTTCCTACTTTAGCCGATAAAGATATCGATGCTATTTTAGCATACATAAAAACAGTTCCAGCCGCAGGTGCAGCACCAGCAGGTGGCGCAGCCGCTGAAGTACCTAAAGAAGAAGGAGATAGTACTTTAGTTTTTGGTTTACTTACTTTAATATTAGCAGTTGTTTCATTAATCTTATTACAAGTTAATAGCAACTTAAAAAAATTATCTAGCGATAAAGCGGGCATTCCTTCTGCAAACCCTGTTCCATTTTTTAGAAATAAAGCATACAT
>CAINWZ010000158.1 GCA_903854725.1 uncultured Bacteroidota bacterium | reverse complement strand
TGCTTATTTTTGCAGCCCTCGAAAGAGGTTTTGGAGGAGAGGTGGATGAGTGGCTGAAATCAGTAGTTTGCTAAACTGCCGTACGGGTTAAACTGTACCAAGGGTTCGAATCCCTTCCTCTCCGCTCTCATTTAGTTCTTGGATTAGATATAAAGTAGTAGAATACACCGGAAACAATATTTACTAGGCAACTAGTAATAGGAACGGGAAGTAGCGCAGTCCGGTAGCGTACCTGGTTTGGGACCAGGTGGTCGCAGGTTCGAATCCTGTCTTCCCGACCAAAAAAGAAAACAAAGCCTCAACGCAAGTTGGGGCTTTGTTATTTCAAGAATAAGCGATGCAAGCTCGCTTGCAATCGCGAATGAATGAAATAACAAGAAGCCTAATGAATGAATTTCATTAGGCTTTGGTTTTATGCTTTTGCACTGAGGGTTAACAGGATGCCGGAGCGAAGCGACGGCTATCCTCTATCTTTATAAAAAGCAGGATCACCGAACGAAGTGAGGTAGTCCTACTTTTTTAATACCCCTTAATAAACTTAACAACATCTACATAATTTGATGACTCCACTGTAAGCAAATAGGAACCACTACTAAGGGTATGAAAATTCATAGGAACTCCTTGATAAAGTTCATAACCAGTTTTGGTAATTTTTTGAATAAAAATTCCCTGCGTAGACCATATGCTTATTGAAAAAACCTCAGAGAGAGGAGGCGTATGTGAAAATTTAAGTTTTGAAATTGCTGTGACAGGGTTTGGATATAATTTAACCCCTAAGCTATTAAATTGTGTCTTAATCTCACAATTAGCTGCAAATTGACCAGTGCCAATGGATCCATTTAAAACAATGATACCCGTTTGTACATCAATACATTTTGCAATGCTCTTAAATTGGAATGGGCTAATGGCATTAGAGGTATTGGATAGACTCCCAATACTACTAAAGATAAAATTACCATTAATTTGAGCAGTAGCTTTCGAATTGGTAAGAATTGATAGAGCAATAATTCCGAAACTAAAAATAGCGCTATAAATTTTATATTTTATCATTTTGTGCTAAAGTAAAGTGTGGTACTATCGGTATTTAGTACATGACTAAGAATTAAATTCTTTACACCAATAGATTCAATTGTATAAATATATTCTATGCTATTTTCTTTTGGCGTTTTTGCTTGAACATGTATTTGTAATTCATTATTAATAAGCTCAACAGTGTAAGTGCCAGTCATTCCATCTGAATCTGAAGTAGTAAGATTTTTAAGAAAATTAATGACGTAGGTAGGTTGACCAATATATGTTTTAGTTTTTGTGCCAGCTTTTTTATAATCTAGATACCATGTCTTATTAGCTAGCATTTGATAGCTTACACTTATAGTAGAAGCAGTATCGTTTTTTTTACAACCAGGAAAAAAAGTTATAAAGAATAGCCCAATAGATAAAAATAGAGTAGTTCGAAATCTCATAAATATTATTTTAGAATAAGTCGCTTGGTTTAATTAAAATACCCATTTCAAAATTATATATAGTGGTTTTAATGGGTGCGATGGTAATTGAACTTAGTCCATGTTTATAATGAAGAAATAAACTGTAATAAGAATGATTTTCAAATTCTATTCCAATTTTCCCACTTACAAATATTTTGTGGTAAGGATTGTATGCAATATTGGCCGCACTGTTTCTAGATAATTTAATATCAAAAGTTGGCCCTCCCACGAAAAGAAATTTAAAACCTGCATTTTCTGATGTAAAAACCAATTGTTTTAAAAGGGGAGTGATGCTTAGGTTTATGAATGCATCTTCTGCCTTAAAATGTGTAAATTCTGAAATAAAGGGAGGCAGGTTATTAGCATTTGAATAAGCAGTGCCACTCACCACTTTACTTAGAATAAGTCCAAGGGAATATCTAATTTTTTCTTTGTAAAAACCATCATTTCTGTAGCCAATAAAATAACCAGGTTTATAGCTGGTTGAATTGTAGTCTACTAATTGATAATTAAAGTATGAATTATAATTTCCAGCTGCTATATTTTGTTTTGTTTGATTAATTCCAAGTATAACGTAATGTGATATGCTTGTAAAGTCTTCATTCATATCCTTTACAATATTAAATTCTTTCTTATTTAGATATAGCTTATCCATTTCCTCCTTGCTCTTATTTTGTGCTTGTAGCGTTATGCAAAAATGAATAAAAAATGATAATAAAAATATGGTTAACACTTTTTTACTGGGCATATGACTATTTGTTTAAATTAGTTAGCGCCCATTTCAATAAGCTGTTATTGTCGTTCGATAAATTTAATTTCTTTATAATATTGTATCGATGATTTCTTACGGTTTTTTCTGAAATGAAAAGTAATTCTCCAATCTCCTTACTTTTCTTTTGTTTGGATATTAAATCTACAATCTTATATTCTGTTAAACTTAAGGCACTTATTTTAATATCATTTGAGTTCTTTTTTTCTATATAATCAAAAGCAATTTTTACACTTACTAATATTTGTTCCTCATTCCATGGTTTTACAATATAATTAAGGGGGTTAGTTGTTGCTACATCTTCAATCATTTGTTTATTGCTAAATGCAGTCACATAAATTATTTCCAATTTTGGAGTGATGATATATACATCTTTAGCAAAGTCTATTCCTGTCATGCCCATTCCTAAATTGATATCGCAAATGGCTAGATCGGGTTTAAAAATAGCCGCTTGCTGAATTGCATCTTTATAATTATGAACTAGTATGGTTATATAGCCAGCAGCAGTGAGAAGCTCTTGCAAGTCAATACCCACTATAATATCATCTTCTAAAATTAGTATCTTCTTTTTTTTCATGTTTATTTCGTTTATTCAAGTTGTTTATATATTAAATTGAATGATATGGGTTAAGCCAGCATCATTTTTAATTTGATGCGTTCCATTCAATTGCAAACACATTACATCAATTAATTTATGGCCTAAGCTATTTATTTTCTTTTTACTTATATCTATACCAGGGCCATTATCACTTATGATTACCATAATGCTGCTGATATTATTGTCAATTTTAATCAGCAATTGATTACCGCCCTTTTCCTCAAAGGCATATTTAAAGGCGTTAGATACAATCTCATTTAACATTAAACCTAAATAGACTATTTTCTCTAGTTTGATATCTATACTTGAATCAATTTTATAAACTATTTCAATAGGCTTCTCTTTATTATAGATATTTTGAAGATGTGATACTAAGGTTTGTATATATTCATTTATGTTTATGAATTCAAATTCATTAGAATTGTACAAGTATTCATGAACCAAAGACATTGTATGAATTCTATTTTGTACGGTTGTTAAATTGTTTACTATTCCAATATTTTCATTTCTTCTTTTTTGTAAATTGAGTAAACTGTACATGAGTTGTAGATTATTTTTTACTCGATGATGTAACTCTTTTAATAAAGATTCATTTTTAATTATATGACTTTTATTTATATCTAATACATAATTTAATAGCCTGTTTTTATCCCTTAATAAATTTCTATTTTTTTTATTTTGATATAATATATACAATAAAGCACTAGTTAATATCAATACTATTATTAAAATGAAGGTGAGTGAAAAATTTTTACTATTTATTTTTTTAATAGTTATTTCAGATTTTCCTAAATTTAATTTGGACGTATTAAGTTCTAGTCTTCTTTTTTCGATTTCAAGTTGTCCTAAAAGCAATATGGATTGGTTCTGTTGAACACCCTTACTCATTTTTTCTCTATACTGAGCGTACAGTGATAAATAATAAAATGCAGAATCGTATTTTTTAATTTTTGCATAATATTGATGTGAGGCTGAATAGTAACTTCTTATAACATCTTCGGCGTCAATTGTTTTAATTATATTTTTTACACTGTCGCTGTATATTTTATATATCCCAAGTTCATTTAAATGCATATAACACAAACTCAAATAAATCATGCTTAATGTGTTACTTTCTATATCAATTTTACCATTAACAATTGCATATTTTAATTTTATTATAGCATTGGGGTAATCCTTTTTAGTCATATCGCACTTTCCTAAAAAACCATAATATAAAGCCTTCCAATTGTTTAAAATTTCTTTTTTATGAATAAATTGAATTGATTCTTCTTGTAAAGCTTTATTAACATTTAATAATCCTAATTCACCGTATTTTACAGCACTGTCTATTTTATTATTTGAAAAATATAATCTACAGAGGTTATTATAATAGGAGGGATGTATTATTTTTTCATTACCATTAAAGTATTTCTTTTCTTCAAATAATGTAAAATCTTCAATGGCAGCTTCACCTAATCCACAGGCTTTGTATATTCTCCAATAATTATTTATTAATTTATTTGCAATTAACTCATTTCTTATTTCTATTGCTTTTGTTATTTCATTTTTAGATTTGTAACATATTTCTAAATTAGAAAGTAAAATTTTATACTCATTTTTAGAGATATTAGTTCTATCTGAATAAGCTAATTTTAGAATAGTTAGTGCCTTTTCGTATTTAGATAAGTCTATTAATATAGTTGAATAATGAATAGCTATTCTAGTTTTTATATTTGTATCTGCAGCGTTTTGATATTCTTTTTCAAACAGTTTTTCCCATTCCTTTATTGGTAATACAATATATGGGTTGTATTTATTTTCTTCATGACCTAGCTTACGCCAAGTATTTATTAATTGATTAGCATATTCATTTGTTTGAGATTTGCTTGTTGCTAAGCCTAATTCATTTAATTTTTGATGAATAGCTATTTCATATTTTTGACTAGATACATCACTTGCAATAAATATGAGTAGTATGATATATAATAATTTCTTCATAATTGCTTGATTATTCATTTACTTTTTAATGTTTTATTAAACATTATTTTTCCAATGGCCAAGAATTAGAAAAAATTTTAACGGATTTATTATTCAATGTAAATAAGTGATAAACTTATTGCTTTTATTTTATAAACTATATTATTTTGATAGCATTCATAAACTATTCTATATAAATGAGGCGTGGGACTTATTGAAATAATTTCTATTAAAACATAAATTTGTAATAACATTTTACATAATGAAATATTTATTTATATATAAAAAACATAATACAATTTTATGTATCATATTTTTTAATACAATTTTTTCTTCTATTAACTTATTTTCTCAATCAACTTCACCTGGAATATTTTTTCAAGCTATTGCTAGAGATAATTATACTAATCCTGCTAAGGATAGAACTATTTTTGTTCAGTCTTCAATTATTAAAGGTGCTGCATTGGGCAATAAAGTTTTTACTGAAATACATCTTAGTCATACAGATGAAACAGGAATTTTTAGTATCACTATCGGAAATGGGAAATGGATTGCTGGTATTGCACCCACTTTATCAAAAATAGATTGGTCGCAAGGGCCTTATTTTTTAAATATCCAAATTGCGATTACACCTATAGCGCCATCTATGGATTGGGATTATACTAAAGAATGGATAGAACTTGGTTCAACCCCATTTGGGACTGTTCCTTATGCTTTATATGCAGCTAACGCCATCCAGTCAGATGATAAGTTAAATATTTCAGATACGGCTAACATGCTTTCTAATTATATTAAATCAGTCGCTTTAAATAAAATCTCGAATTCCTTAGATAATAAATTAAATATTGCTGACACATTAAAAATGTTATTACCTTATAAGAAGAGATTCGATAGTTTAATTAATTTATACAATCTTAATGTGAATAACAATGATTCTATCTTATCTGATCTACATAAAAAAATTAATATTTCAGATAGTGCAACTATTTATATTACCCCTGCTCAATTGAAAGCTAACACTTTTGATATTACCCCTTTAAATACTTCTTTGTCTACTAAGTTTAATATTGCCGATACTTCTAGTATGTTGTCAAATAGATTTTCGAGAGATACTTCATATTTATCTAAGAGGATTGATTTAAAATTAAACATTGCTGATACGGCTAATATGTTGTCTGACAGATTCTCTCGCGATACAGTTTCAATATCTAATAGAATTAATAGGAAGATCAATATTTTGGATACTGCTTTAATGTTATCTAGTCGGTTTGCGCGTGATACTATTAGCTTGTCTGATCGTATTAATTTAAAATATAATGCTATAGATGCTATCTCTTTATCTGATAGAATTGATACCAAGATTAATAACGCTGATACCTTGTCTTTGTCAAGGAGAATAAATACAAAACTTACATCTAGTGATACAAGTTTAATGTTAACCAATAGATTAAATAAAGACACTGCTTTTCTATTGCAAAAAAGAGACACTATCACTTTGTCAAACAGAATTAATTTTAAATTATCCTTTTCTGATACTAGTTCTATGTTAACTAGTCGCTTTGCGCGTGATACGATTAGCTTGTCAAATAGAATTAATTTAAAACTAAGTGCTGCTGATACCAGTGCAATGTTATCCAATCGAATTAACAAAGACACTTCTTTTCTTTTACAAAAAAGAGATACGGTAAGCTTGTCCACTAGAATTAATGCCAAGATGGATACCATTAATAAGTCTATTGATTTGTCCCTTACATCTGAACAAAATAATATAAAATTTCCAACAGCATTGGCAGTAACAAACTACGTTACGCAAGTGGCAAACACTATTACTGCAGGGGGTGCTAGTCCAGCGACTGTTGTAGACTATGGCTTAATTAAATTAGCAGGTGATTTATCCAATACGCCTGCTTTGCCTTTAATTACTGCCAACGCTATTACTTCTTCCAAAATTTTGGATGGAACTATTGCTACTGCAGATTTAGCTGATGCAAGTATTACTAATATAAAATTAGCTGGAAGTATTGCAGCTGATAAATTATTGGGCAATATTCCTTCTTCTAAATTGGTTGGAACAGATATGGTAATATTGGGAACTATCATTACGGGTACTTGGAGCGCAACTAGTATTGATATTGCACATGGTGGAACAGGTGCTTCATCTGCTGCCTCTGCAAGAGTGAATTTAGGACTTGTAATTGGTTCCGATGTATTGGCGTTTAGAACTTTTGGTTCAGCTGCAAATAATAATACATCAGATTTTGAAGTTCCAGTAAGTTTTTCTTCTCCCTTATCAAGATCCGTTAACACTATTTCATTACCTGCATCAACTTCTTCTGTAAATGGCTATTTGACAAGTACTGATTGGACAAATTTTAATAATAAACAAAGTTTGATAACCCCTTCCAATACTATTAATAAATATTGGAATGGGTATAAAGATTTTGTTTCTTTAAATACCGATTCCATTATAGAAGGAACCACAAATAAATTTTATTCTGATGCAAGGACCAGAAATGCATTTGCTTTAACTGTTACAAATAACAGTGGCGCATCCACTTATAGCGCTACCACTGGTATATTAAATGTGCCTACCTATACATTGGCTGGATTAGGAGGTCAGTCGCAGTTAAATGGAACCGGATTGGTTAAGGCTACAGGTACGAGTATAAGTTATGATAATGCAACTTATTTAACAGGGAATCAGACTATTACTTTTAGTGGAGACATTACGGGATCTGGGACTACTTCAGTGACAACAACTGTTATTAATATTAATGGTCAAAAATTAGCTTCTTTAAGCACAGGGATTTTAAAAAATACAACTACCACTGGTGTACCTAGTATTGCAGTAGCCGGAACAGACTATGAAAATCCTTTGTTATTTTCAACACCACTTTCACGCGTAACTAATACCATTTCAATTCCAGTGGCAACTACTGCTACCAATGGTTATTTAAATAGTACCGATTGGAATACTTTTAACAATAAACAAACATTAATAACAGCTTCTAATACCACCAATAAATATTGGAATGGATACAAGTCATTCGTTTCCCTTACTACAGATTCGATTGCTGAAGGCACTACTAATAAATTTTATACAGATGCAAAAGCAAGAACTTCCATCAGCTTCGTAGCAGGGAGTGGTTCTTATAGTTCAACCACAGGCGTAATAACAATTCCCAACAATACCAATCAATTGACTAATGGTGCTGGTTTTCTCAGTACAATAACTAGTACTGATTTACCTTTGATTGACTTAACTACAAAAGTAACAGGAACATTGCCTGTAGCCAATGGAGGAACTGGATTGACTAGTATAGGTACAGGAGTTGCTAGTTTTTTAGCCACACCCACTAGTGCTAATTTAATAACAGCTATGTCTGATGAAACTGGTACTGGGGCATTGGTTTTTGCAAATACGCCCACTTTAGTATCACCTGTATTAGGAGCTGCAACGGCTACTAGTATTGTTGCATCAGATTCTATTTCATCAAAAAGATATATTCTTAATACTCAACAAGTGGTTACTGCAGCGACCTCCATTAATTTTGATTTAAAGTTGTCTAACTTATTTCAGGTTACATTAACTTCTGCTACAGTTATAACATTTACAAATCCTTCCATTGGGACCTATCTAATTAAGTTTACACAGGATGGAACAGGGGGAAGAAAAGTTACTTTCCCTACTTTAAATTGGAAATGGGCAGGTGGCGTTTTGCCAAATTTAACAAGTACGGTTAATAAAACGGATATCGTTACTGTTATTTATGATGGAACTACTTTTTATGGAACCATTGTAAAAAACTTTTAATGAAATATACTCTTATTATAATTGCCTTTTTTTTAATGATTCAAAATTCTTATGGGCAAATTGTACCACAAGGTTTTTTGGTAGGGCCAGAAATCGCAGCTGATTCTGTTATCATTGGTACACAAATTTGGAAAGTTAAAAATTTGGATGTTACAACTTATAATGATGCCACCAGTATTACTAATGTTACAGGAAATTTAACAAGTATTACAAGTGGTGCTTATTCTAATTATAATGAAGATGCTGCGAATGCGGTTACCTATGGAAAATTATACAATTGGTATGTTGCCTCTAGTGGAAAAGCTTGTCCAGTAGGTTGGAGGGTTCCTTCCGATGCGGATTGGATTATTTTAACCAATTATTTAGCAACCAATGGTGCTTCTTCTTCATCAACTGCAAGTACTTCAAATGCAAGTGTTGCTGGTGGGGTTGCAAAAGAAATAGGAACAACACATTGGACAACACCAAATACTAGTGCTTCTGATGCTTATGGCTTTACTGGTTTACCTGGTGGCTGGAAAGATGGGTCAACTTCAACTTACTTAGGATTGAGGGGGCAATTTTGGAGCTCTACAGATTATAGTGCTACTGTTGCTGGTGCAGCAATTCGTTTTACTTTATACTATGATTCTAATGATTTAATTAGAGCCTCTGATCAGAAATATTTTGCTTTTTCAATACGATGTATAAAAAATTAAAAGTGATTATTATTTTTTCAAAATCGGCTTCAATACTTCAAGCTTTCCATCTATGTTTTTTTCGTCAATAGTTAACCCTAAAATATGAGCTACTAAAGGGTATACATTTACGTTTTCAAAGCCATCAATGGTTAATCCTTTCTTAAAAGCTGGCCCCCATGCCATAAAACTTGCACGCATTTCGGTCATGTGATTGTCAAAACCATGTTTTCCTAAAGATGTTTTGCGAGGCGATAAATTAAAAACTTTTGGAAAATGAGGTGTTATAATTATATCTCCTAATCTATTATATCTATCGTCCGTAGTTTTATGATGCCAATAAGCAGGTGTTTCATCTAACTTATATACAGTAATGCTGGTGTCTTTTTTGAGCGCATTATAAGTGGATTCAATTTTAGTTTTGTCTTTCGCATATAAATGAAGTTGTGTATCACCCCATGGTATCGTAAAATAGGCTGTGTCTATACTACTTGGTAAAGGCTTTGTATTTTCATTATCTACTTTTGCCATTCCATGATCAGATACAAAAATGTAATTTATAGGTAGATGCAAACTTGCTAATGATTCTTGCAATGCGTTTATACTACTATCTACAAATTGCACCGATTTTTTTACACGTAAATCATCTGGGCCAAAATTATGTGCATCATGATCAACGTCTGGAAAATAGAAAGTAATTAAGTGTGGACGATCTGCTTCTGGAAGGCTTAGCCAGTCTTTCACTGCTTTGATACGTGTCGCTATATCAATTTTTTCATTATAGATATAATAATAAGTAGGTCTAATGCCTTGGATGTCGGCCTCAGAAGCTACCCAATAAAAGCTTGCTGAAATCATTTTTTGTTTTTCAGCTAACACCCATAAAGGATTACCGCCATACCATTTTCCTTCTGCAACCATTTTTTTATTCCCCATATTATAAAAAGACCCTGTAGAAACATCTATATAACTATTATCAACCAATCCATGATGTGAAGGATATAATCCTGTGGCAATACTATAATGATTAGGAAAAGTAACAGACGGGTAGGAAGGAATCATATATTTACCACGAACTCCTTGTGCAGAAAGCGCCGCTAATTTTTTTGCTTCGTATAATTCGGTAAAATCAGCTCTAAATCCGTCTGCAGAAATTAATATTACATAAGGTTTGCTTATTTGTTCAGCACTATTTTTTCTCCCGCTAATTTTTTGTTGAGCTGTGTCGCTTGTATATATTAATGGCGTATTAATATGCGAATTGTGTGTGGTATCTTGTGCAGTCGCGTTTATTAAAAAAACAAAACTGGCTATGCATAAAAAGTGTTTTAACATAAAAATGAATTAATTAAAAAGACTTATTGTTTAATTTTTTTCTAGCAACAATACTTAATGGGATTGTAAGTAAGGCTACCAAAATGCCTCCAGCAACATCTAATGGGAAATGCTGTGCTAAATAAATACGAGAGAAGCTGCATACTAAAGCATACAGTAGCCCTATTGCAAAAACATATGTAGAAGGGAAGAAATAGGTAGTTACTATAAAAAGGGTAAATGCGGTGGCGGTATGGCCAGAAGGGAAGCTATTAAATGTGTGAATTTCAACACCTGGTACGGTATGTATTACAGAGCTATCCATTCCGCTTGCCATTGGACGCATGGCGGTATCGAAAAGATAATTTTTGGCGAATTGGGTGAGTAGGGTAGAGAAAAGGAAATTGAGTAAAATAAATGAAATATCTTTTTTAAATAAGCCAACCATGACAATTAAATAGGGGATCCAAATCCATCCCTCTGCTAAATAGCTGCTGTATTCAAATAATTTATCTGCCATATAGCCTAAATTTCCATTTAAGCAAAGGAAAAGCTCCTTTTTACCCCAAAGCATGCTTACTATTAATAGCATAGCAGCGAGGCCAGAACTCAATAAAAGTGCGAAAGTATAGTGCTTTTTTTGCAAGGACCTATTTTTTACAAAATTACTAAATGTTTATTCTCAAGAGTCAACTAATTATTTAAAGCGTTGTTATAACTTTACGTCCAATCAATGCCTAAAATAAAAGAATATATAACCGTCGTAGGTGCCAGGGAGCACAACCTCAAAAACTTTGATATTGTTATTCCCAAAAACGAATTAGTGGTTTTTACAGGGGTAAGTGGCAGTGGAAAGTCTTCTTTGGCTTTTGATACCCTTTATAATGAGGGACAAAGGCGCTATATGGAGAGTTTTAGTGCCTATGCTAGACAGTTTATGGGAGAAATGGAACGCCCGGATGTGGACCAAATAACGGGCCTGTCTCCGGTAATAGCCATTGAACAAAAAACGACCAATAAAAATCCTAGGTCTACTGTTGGAACTGTTACCGAATTATATGATTTTCTAAGATTATTATATGCCCGTATTGGAAAAGCGTATAGCTATAATACCGGCAAGCCCATGGTGAAATTTTCAGAAGCCGAAATCATTCAAAATATAGCGTCTCAATTCAAAGACAAAAAAATAAATTTATTAGCGCCGGTGGTTCGTGGTCGAAAAGGGCACTATCGTGAATTATTTGAAGAAATTAGAAAAAAGGGTTTTGTGAAAGCAAGAGTGGATGGGGAGATTATTGAACTAAAGCCTAAATATCAAGTAGACCGTTATAAAATTCATGACATAGAAATAGTAGTAGACCGTTTGCCAGTAACTGATGCTATGAAAGTGAGATTGGGAGAAAGTGTTTCCCAATGTTTAAAAATTGGAAAGGATTTACTTTTTGTTTTAGAAGAGGGAAAAACTAAAATTGTACAATATTCAAAACAATTGATGTGTGAAGCCACTGGATTAAGTTATGAAGAGCCTTCGCCCAATAGCTTTTCTTTTAACTCACCTTATGGTGCCTGCCCTAATTGTAAAGGGTTAGGGAATGTGTATGCTATTGATATGAGTTTATTATTACAGGATTATTCTTTAAGTGTTAATGAAGGAGCTATTCATCCGTTAGGGGAGGCTAGAGAAGCGAGTGTATTTAATCAAATAAAATTATTCGCCAGAAAACATAAAATAAATTTAGATAAAGCTATTTCCGAATTAAGCAAGGATCAGTTGGATTTAATATTATTTGGCGATAAAAATATTTCTTCTACTTTAGAGATGGATTTAAATGATGAAAACATTCCTAATGAATATACGGGAAGCTATGAAGGGATAGTGCCCATGATGAAGCGCTGGTTTACTTCTTCACAAAGTACCGATCATTTAAAGTCCTGGGTGGAAAGCTATATGGAATTAAATACCTGCCCGGTTTGTGAAGGGGCAAGGTTGCGAAAAGAAAGTTTATGGTTTAAAGTGCATGAAAAAAATATAGCAAGTTTAAACGACATGCATTTAGATGCATTACAAGACTGGTTTAAAAAAATACCTGCACAATTAGATAAAAAAGATACCCAAATAGCTGCAGGAATTTTAAAAGAAATTGATGATCGTATTTCTTTTTTAATGAATGTAGGTTTGTCTTATTTGTCATTAAGTAGACCTTCTAAATCTTTAAGTGGAGGAGAATCGCAAAGAATTCGTTTGGCAACACAGATTGGATCTCAATTGCAAGGCATTACGTATATATTAGATGAGCCTTCTATTGGATTGCATCAAAGAGACAATCAACGATTAATTACCGCATTAAAACAATTAAGGGATATTGGCAATACGGTTTTAGTAGTAGAGCATGATAAAGATATTATGTTGGCTGCCGATTATATAGTGGATATTGGGCCTAAAGCGGGTATTCATGGTGGGCATATAGTTGCTCAAGGAACGCCACAAGAAATTTTGAAATTAAAATCAGACACAGCTTTATTTTTAGCAGGCAAGAAAAAAATTGAAATACCCACGGAAAGAAGAAAGGGTAATGGGAAATCGATTAGTATCAAAGGCGCTACTGGAAATACTTTACAAAAAGTAAATTGTGAATTCCCGTTAGGTACTTTTACGGTAGTTACAGGAGTGAGTGGAAGCGGAAAGTCTACTTTAATAAATGAAACTTTATATCCAATTTTATCTCAGTTCTGCTATCATAGTAAAACAAAACCCATGCCTTATCAGAAGGTGGATGGCATAGAGCAAATTGATAAAGTAATTGAAATTGATCAATCACCGATTGGTAGAACGCCGAGAAGTAATCCAGCCACTTATTGTGGATTCTTTACCGACATTAGAACTTTATTTGCATCGGTACCTGAAGCTAAAATAAGAGGGTATCAAGCAGGTCGTTTTTCTTTTAATGTAAAAAGTGGACGTTGCGAAGTGTGTGAAGGGGGTGGAATGCGGGTGATAGAAATGAATTTTTTACCCGATGTATATGTCCATTGTGAAAAATGTGGAGGTAAAAGATATAATAGAGAAACATTGGAAATTAGGTATAAGGGAAAATCAATTAGCGATGTTTTAAACATGACTGTTGAAGAGGCTTGTGAATTTTTTCAAGCGGTACCTTTTATCTATAGAAAATTAAAAGTATTATTAGAAGTGGGGTTGGGATATATAACTTTAGGACAATCGGCTGTTACTTTAAGTGGAGGAGAAGCACAACGCGTAAAACTAGCTACTGAATTGGGCAAAAAAGATACAGGTAAAACTTTTTACATTTTAGATGAACCTACAACTGGTTTACATTTTCAAGATATACAATTATTAATAGGCGTATTAAATAGATTGGTTGATAGAGGGAATACGGTTTTGGTGATTGAGCATAATATGGATGTCATTAAAGTAGCAGATCACATTATCGACTTAGGTCCTGAAGGTGGAAGTGGAGGGGGGTTGATTCAATTTACAGGTACTCCAGAAGAGATGATAAAAAAATCAAAAACACATACTGCGAAATTTTTGGCCCTTGAAATGAAATAAGTGTAATGGTATAGTTGCCAAAAAGATAAGCTATGTATTAAATAAAAGTTTTAGTTAACAATCACTTTCTATTTTCTGATCATGGGTATATGATCGATATCGTCTTCTAAGTATACATCGCCGGCTTGTTCGAATCCTTGTTCGGAATAAAACTTCTTCAAATATAATTGAGCGCCAATTTTAATAGGGCCTTTTCCAAATAATCTTTCACATTCTTGAAGGGAGTATTGCATTAATTCTTTTCCTATTCCTTTGCCCCTATAGGCAGGAGAACTTACCACACGGCCAATGCTTTGGTAACCTTCATACATGATATCTTTTTCAAACAACCTAGTTGTGGCTACTAAATCTTCACCCATCCAGCCTAAAGTGTGATAGGCTTTTTGATCATTATTATCTGTATCTAAAAAAACACAATTTTGTTCCACTACAAATACTTCACTTCTTAAACGAAGCATGGCATATAGCTCGTCTGTTGTAAGGTCTTTAAATGTTTTTGTGACCCATTTAATACTTGAATTGCTTTGCATAGACCCAAATTTAGTAATAAAACAAACTCTTTTGCAATTGTAGTAGGCAATCCCAAGTTTATTTTGCATTTTTGGTAAAATTTTTCCTTTTTATGTCAAAAAAAGTGGCCATTATTGGTGCAGGACCTGCTGGTTTAACGGCCGCTTATTTATTAGGGAAAGCCAATCAGGAGGTGACTGTTTTTGAAAAAGATCCTGTATATGTGGGTGGAATATCCAGGACGGAAACTTATAAAGGGTATCATTTCGATATTGGAGGACACCGCTTTTTTTCAAAATCAAAAGAAGTAGAGGATTTTTGGACAGAAATTTTAGCAAATGATTTATTAGAGCGTCCTCGTAGTTCAAGAATTTTTTATAACAAAAACTTTTTCTCTTATCCTTTAGCTGCATTTGAAGCATTGTTTAAATTAGGAATTTTAGAAAGTTTTTTATGTGTAATGAGTTATTTGAATGCAAAATTATTTCCAGTAAAAAATCCATTGAATTTTGAGGATTGGGTAACCAATCAATTTGGAAAAAGGCTATTTAATATATTTTTTAAAACCTATACTGAAAAAGTATGGGGTATACCTTGTAAGGAAATATCTGCAGATTGGGCTGCGCAACGTATTAAAGGATTGTCATTAAGTAGTGCTGTTTGGAATGCACTTTTTAAGCCAAGCGGTAAGAAAAGTAAAGGCGAAGTAATAAAAACATTGATTGATTCATTTCGTTATCCAAAATTAGGACCAGGCATGATGTGGGAAGAGTGTGTTGTAAAAAGTAAAGCGTTGGGTGTTAAAATTGAAATGAATACTGGGGTTGCAAAAATTGAAAAAATGGGTGCTTCCTGGAATGTATTTACCAGTAATAATCAAACATGGAGTGGTTTCGATTATGTTATTTCTTCTGCACCCATGCGGGAACTTATTGCTTCGGTTTTGCCATCATTTTCAGAAAAAGCTTTACATGCTGCAAGTCAATTAAAATATCGAGACTTTTTAACAGTAGTGCTTATTTGTAAAGATCAAGATGCCTTTAGCGATAATTGGATATACATACATGAACCAAACGTTAAAGTGGGGCGTATCCAGAATTTTAAATCATGGAGTCCCTATATGGTTCCAGATCCTACGATGGCTTGTTATGGTTTAGAGTATTTCTGTTTTGAGGGAGATGGCTTATGGGCAAGTAGTAATGAGGACTTAATAGCATTAGGCACGAAAGAGATTGATCAAATTGGTTTAACAAAACCTTCTGCAGTGGTTGATGGTTATGTTGTAAGGCAACCTAAAGCATATCCTGTTTATGACCATGAGTACAAAACACATTTAAACATTATTCGTGAAGCATTAAAGGGATATGCGGGATTATATTTAGTGGGAAGAAATGGTATGCATAAATATAATAATCAAGATCATAGTATGATGACAGCTATGTTAGCTGCTAAAAATATAATTGCAAATAAAGAATTATTTGATCTTTGGGATGTTAATGAAGATGCCGAGTATCATGAAGGAGGCGATAGAGGTGTCGCAGAAGGAATCATTGGCCGAGCAGTGCCTGAAAAAATCTAGTACCCATACTTTTCTTTCCAACGTTCTTGTAAGAATTTTCTTATTTCTTGTTCTCGTGTATTTTTCTGTGGTTGGTATAATGCTGTATTTTTTATAGCGTCAGGCAAATACTCTTGTTCAATAAAATTGTTTTCTCCTTTATGTGAATATTGATAATCCTTGCCGTAAGATAAATCCTTCATTAATTTTGTAGGGGCATTGCGAAGATGCAATGGCACAGGTAAATTACCGGTTTTATCTACAAGTGCTAGTCCTTTACCGATGGCTTCGTAAGACGCGTTGCTTTTTGGTGAACTTGCTAAATAAATAACACATTGTGATAAAATTATTCGGCTTTCGGGATAACCAATTTTGGTAACTGCATCAAAGCAAGCATTGGCTAATAAAAAAGCATTAGGGTTGGCATTGCCTATATCTTCACTCGAAAAAATGAGCATTCTTCGTGCAATAAACTTTACATCTTCTCCGCCTGCAATCATTCTAGATAACCAATAGACAGCTGCATTAGGATCGGAGCCGCGCATACTTTTAATAAATGCAGAAACAATATCATAGTGTTGTTCGCCATTTTTATCATACAATGCAATATTGGTTTGAGCCACTTCCATTACCCAATCGTTGGTGAGTGTGAGAGGGCCTCCTTTTTTTTCAATATCTATTAAAGCTTCTACCGATAATTCTAATAAGTTCAATAATTTTCTACCATCTCCTCCCGATAATTGAAACAAGGCTTCAGTTTCTTTTATAACAATATTTTGGCCACTAAACAATTCATCTTTTTCAATGGCTTGATGTATTAATTTTAATAAGGCTATTTCATCCAATGCTTTTAAAATAAAAACTTGACACCTACTTAGCAAGGCACTATTTACCTCAAAGCTTGGATTTTCAGTGGTCGCGCCAATTAAGGTAATGATTCCTTTTTCTACCGCGCCTAATAATGCATCCTGTTGACCCTTATTGAATCGATGAATTTCATCTATAAATAAAATAGCACCCGTTTTTGTTTTTGCTTCTTCAATAACTTCTCTTAATTCTTTCACACCACTACTAATAGCACTTAATTGATAATAGGCGCTATTAAAAGTGGTGGCAATAATATTGGCTAATGTAGTTTTTCCTACACCTGGAGGCCCCCATAAAATCATGGAAGGCACTTTGCCTTTTGTGATGGCTTTTTGTAATACGCTTTCTTCACTAGATAGGTGTTCTTGCCCCACTAAATCCTTTAGGGATTGAGGTCTTAATCTTTCAGCTAATGGAATGGAGTGATTCATCTCTATAAAGATACAAAATTAGAAGTATACATTTAATTGGAGCCTACTATCACTAGTAAAGTAATAAAAACAACCTTAGATGAATATCGAATTATTCAAATAAATAGCCATACTGCTTTACTAAGCGCAGTGTGGTTCTAATATGAATAAGACCAATAATACTGGTAAGCAATAAAAAGACAGATACTCCTTTTAAGATGGACAATATTAAGGCATTGGTTATTTCTTTAGGCATACCTGGTTGTTGCTGAATAAACTCATCAATAAATCTTAATAACACATCGTTACTAGATATTAAAACACTTATAGAATTGATAAAAAATAAACTACATAAGAAAAAGCTCACATACGCATTTACTTTAATCCAATCTTTTAATTTATTTGTTTGTGCTACTTCTTTTTCAATGCCCGATTTTAAAAATTTAAAACTTGCAAAAGTGTAAATAACTAAACAAGCAATAATGAACACCATAATGAGTGCACTTGGATTGGCTAATGAAGAGGCTAGCAACACTAAATCCAAAAAGGCAAAAAACAATGAAATGGGAATTAATATATAAGATAGTACCGTATATAATTTTAAATTATTAGGCATGCGATTTTTTAAATTTAATTAATGTAGGTAAGTCTATGATTTTAAGTTCAATTTGATATGTAATTCTTCAAATTGCTTATCATCGATGGTGCTTGGCGCATCCAACATAACATCACGACCGCTATTGTTTTTAGGGAAAGCTATAAAGTCTCTAATACTTTCACTGCCACCTAATAAGGCGCAAAGACGATCAAATCCAAAAGCAATACCACCATGTGGAGGAGCGCCATATTCGAATGCGCCTAATAAAAATCCAAATTTATGTTGTGCTTCCTCAGGACTCATGCCAAGTGCTGCAAACATTTTTTCTTGTAAAGCACGTTGAAATATTCTTATAGAACCACCACCAATTTCATTACCATTTAAAACCATATCGTAGGCATTGGCTTTAATACCTGCATAAGGATGTTCTAAATATTTAGCAGCATCTTTAATGTCGGGTGCATTGTTAATCATAATGTCAATATGATCGGGCTTAGGTGAAGTAAACGGATGATGTCTTGCTACCCAGCGATTTCCTTCTTCATCGTATTCAAATAATGGGAAATCTAAAACCCATAATAATTTAAATTCATCCTCTTTCCTAAATCCTAACTGTTTGCCTAATTCTAATCTTAATTCACTTACCGCTTTTCGAGTTCTTTCTTCCGCACCTGCTAATATTAAAATTAAATCACCAGCCTTAGCATTTGCAGCAGTTGCTATCGCTTTCAATTTATCTTCAGAGAAAAACTTATCAACGCTACTTTTAAATGTACCATCGGTATTGCATTTTATAAATACCATTCCCTTCATACCAATTTGTGGACGCTTCACCCAATCGGTTAACTCGTCAGTTTGTTTTCTAGAGTATTCGCTACAACCAGGAACTGCAATTGCAATAACGGTTTCAGCTTCGTCAAAAACTTTAAAATCGGCACCACTTATTAGGGCTACTTGATCTTGTTTTTGCGCATAAACGTGTGCTGGCTTTTTGATATTGCATAATTCCATTCCAAATCTAATATCTGGTTTGTCATTACCATATTGCCACATAGCATCTTCCCAAGTCATTCTTTGAACAGTCTCTGTGTAATCAATATTCTTAACGTCTTTAAATATGCTCTTAATTAAGCCTTCAAACATGTTTAAAATATCCTCTTGTTCCACAAAGCTCATTTCACAGTCAATTTGTGTAAACTCAGGCTGTCTATCGGCTCTTAAATCTTCATCTCTAAAACATTTAACTATTTGGTAGTATCTATCATAGCCACTTACCATTAATAATTGTTTGAATGTTTGTGGAGATTGTGGTAAGGCATAAAATTCACCTGCATTCATTCTACTAGGTACCACAAAATCACGCGCCCCTTCAGGGGTAGACTTAATTAAAAAAGGTGTTTCAATATCCATGAAACCTTTTTCATGTAAATAGTTTCTTGTAGCACGATTTACATTATATCTTATCTCTAAATTTTTCTTTACTGCATTTCTTCTTAAATCTAAGAAGCGATATTTCATTCTGATATCATCTCCGCCATCCGTATCATCTTGAATGGTAAAGGGAGGAACCAAAGAAGCATTCAAAATGGTAAATTCAGTAACTTTTACTTCAATTTCGCCAGTGGCTATATTTGCATTTTTGCTTGAACGTTCAATTACGGTTCCTTTCACTTGAATAACAAATTCTCTGCCTAAAGGATTTTTATCCAATTCGACTTGTAACTCTTCTCCCATCAAAAGTTGTGTAATACCATAGCGATCTCTTAAGTCAATAAAAGTGATAGCACCAAATTTGCGAATGGTTTGTACCCATCCTGCCAAGGTTACATTTTTATTTACAAATTGAATATTTAACTCTCCACAATGGTGCGTACGGTACATAAAAATCTATTGATATAAGTTTGATGAGCAAATATAGCCCAATTCCTAGAAAAACCCCATCTTTGCGCCATGAACGCCAGTACTATATCTCTTACCGCTAGACGTGTTGTTTTATCTGGCTTTTTCTTTCTAACAGGTATTTGTTTTGCTAGCTGGGCTAGCCGTATCCCCGATATTAAAATGCAATTAGGTTTAAGCGATGGGGCATTTGGGGCCATCTTATTTTTCCTGCCTATTGGTTCTTTTTTAGGCATCCCCATTTCTGGTAGTTTAACTGCAAAGCAGGGGAGTAAAAAAATTGTTATAATTGCATCCATCGTATATCCTTTAACATTAGTTGCGCTGGGGTTTGCGCATACTACCACACTATTAGCTATTGGATTATTTTTATTTGGTATTGCTGGTAACATGTTCAACGTATCCATTAATACACAAGCTGCAGCCTTATCTAAATTATTTGATAAAAGTATTACTTCAAGGTTTCATGGGTTTTGGAGTTTGGCTGGTTTTTCGGGTGGATTATTAGGAGGCTTCTTTGTGGCACATTCAATATCGCCCATTCAACAATTTATTTTTGTGGCAATGGTAGGCTGGTTGTTTTTATTTCTTGCACATTCTTATCTTTTACCAGGAGAGCCCAATAAAAATCATGTTTCTAAAATTTGGAATAAACCTAGTCCACTGATGTGGCAGTTTGGTTTAATTGCTTTTACCAATATGATTTGTGAAGGGATGATGTTTGATTGGAGTGGTGTATATTTTCAAGATGTTGTGAAAGTTTCTTCTGAGTGGAGAACTACTGGCTATATCTGTTTTATGGGAGCTATGACCATTGGCAGAATGTTCTCAGATAGTTTAATTAATTATTGGGGTGCAAGAAAGCAATTGATCTTAAGCGGGCTCGTAGTAACTTTTGGCTTGATAATAGCAACAGCATTCCCTCATTTAGTTATAAGTTCTGTTGGATTTTTGTTAGTAGGTTTTGGCGTTTCGTCTGTTATCCCTACCATTTACGGAACTGTTGGAAGGACTACCGAAGTGAGTCAAGTAAGTGTTGCTTTAGCTTCCGTTTCTTCTGTTGGCTTTTTTGGATTTTTAATTGGCCCACCTATCATAGGATTTTTATCTCAAGCCATTGGATTAAGATGGGCTTTTTTAACAGTAAGTAGCTTAGGCATTATTACTGCTTTAAGAGCCAATCAACTAAAAAAATATTTGTAAAAATAAGTGTACTTATTTTTCTTGAAAATAATAAACTACTTTCTAAAGTGTAGCAGGATCTTCTTTATGTCTTGGCTTGTAAATAAAATAATAATAAGCAAGTATCAAAATGCCTGTAATAAAAGGAATCATCGCAAGATGCTTTACAGTAATCGTACCTGCTACAATATTATTATCTACATGAAAAAATTCACTACACATCCAAAAAGAGTTCGCCATAATCCAAACACTAATTGCTAGGTTATGACATAATTCAGAAATAATGTGTCTTGTTCTCCAGGCAATAATAAACGAAATAGTTAAAGTGGGAATAATCATTGCAATGCCAAGCGGCTCCCAAAACATACACCAGGCAATATCCTTAAAAAGCCAAAAAACAATATGCAAATTTTCCATTTTGCGATAAGCGATGGGGATGTTGTAAATTTTTCTTTCTTCTTCGTTCATGTTCTAAAAAAGGTTTTGATTTGTAGTAATAAAAATATTGTTTTTTTTCATTTTTGAACACTTTTTTTTAGGACACCTTCAACTGGGGGAACCTTTGCACATTTGCTTCGGCATGTATTGGACTCTTATCTTCTAAATGCGATACTAATTGATGGGTAAAATAGGGCGCCAAAGAACATCCTTTGGTACCCATGCCATTACAGATACCTATTTGTGGGTAATAAGGATGTAAGCCTACAAATGGGCGGCGCTCTGCATTCGCAGGTCGTACCCCTACAAGATGATCAATTATAGTGTAGGGTATTTTAAGTAAGCTATCTAAACTGTCAATCATTTTTTGTTTAAAAGCGGAGCTGGGGTCGGTATTTGCAAAGTCCCATTCAAAATTGGAACCTACCCAAAACAAGTTTTCTTTCCATGGTACAATAGCAATATTATTTTTATAAATATGCTTGGCTGGTAACCCTTTTATTTCAACTATAAGTGCTTCACCTTTATTAGGAGTAAATGGAAGTGATTTAAAATAAGGGTGATGCATACTATTTACACCATCACAAAAAATTATTTTTTCTGCAATAATATTTTCCCATTCAATTCCCTTTTCAATAAATCGTAAATCTTTGTATTCGAATTTCGATTCAATATAATTTTCGGCTATAATTCGTTTCCCGGCTTGTAAAAATTGTACTAAATCAATCCAATAACAACTGTCAATTTCGCCAGTGCCAAAATGTGTATTAAAAAATGACTGCCATGCTAATGCGTTATTATTCCTTAAGAATACATTATGATGGTTTAATCGATAATCAAAACTATCTTTCATCTGCTGAGAAGGATGAATTAAAATAACTGGTGCTTTTTGAATGATAATTGAATTTGTCTTTTCTTGAAATCCCTCATAAGAACTTACTGCAAAGGGTAGTACTTCTTCAATTAACCAAGTTTGCACGATTCTTCTGCCTGTAACAGGGTTCATCACACCGCTTGCAACACTTGTCGCTGAAGGACTATTACTATCATTTACAATTGCGTAGGAAATATTTCTTTCTTGTAAAAAATAACTCAACCAAGTGCCTACTAGTCCTTGGCCAACTATTAAGTATTTAACTTTTTTTTGCAAAGTGCTTTACTTTATTGGTGGTTACCGTAAAACGGATACTGTCTTTTATATTTTTCACATGGGCGACTAATTCTAGATCAAAACTCCCGCTATAATCATTGGGAACTGTAAAAGGAAATTCGGCTTCAAAATTTTGATTGGAAAGGGTAGTGAAGTATTGAAAAGGGAATATATTAATAAACCAACCATCTACCGATTTTTGTGTTTCATGATTTAATAAGGACAATGTAAGTGTTCCCGTTTTTTCTTCTTTTAAAGTATGACTTACCTGTACTTTTAATGTAACAGATTGTCCAGTTTTTAATTTAACCGGTGCCACACAATGAATTTGAATTTTTTCCTTGTCTTGTGCCCAACCCATTTGGCAAAATTGTAATGCCATCCATAAAAGTATCGGATATTTCATAGTACGAATTTACAATAAAAAAATCCCTTATTTTTTTAGGATAAGGGATTCTCTTGTATTTGATAAAGGGCTTATTTCTTTTTTAAGGCTTCAGCCATTGTAATACCAATATCTGCAGGGCTAGCTACTACGTGAATACCACAAGCTGCCATAATTTTCATTTTTGCTTCAGCTGTATCATCAGCACCACCAATGATGGCACCTGCATGACCCATTCTACGACCTGGAGGCGCTGTTTGGCCTGCTATAAAACCAACCACTGGCTTTCTTAAATTATCCTTAATCCAATTAGCAGCATCGGCTTCCATACTTCCTCCAATCTCTCCAATCATGATAATGCCTTCAGTTGCTGGATCGTTCATTAAAAGTTCTACTGCCTCTTTAGTGGTCGTTCCAATGATGGGGTCTCCACCAATTCCAATAGCTGTTGAAACGCCTAAGCCTGCTTTTACTGCTTGGTCAGCTGCTTCATAAGTTAAGGTTCCACTTTTTGAAACAATACCAATTTTTCCTTTTTTGAAAATAAAACCAGGCATAATACCCACTTTTGCTTCTTCGGCTGTGATTACACCCGGACAGTTAGGGCCTATTAAACGAGTTGTCTTTCCTTGTAAAAAGTTTTTTACTTTAACCATGTCTTGCACTGGAATCCCTTCTGTAATACATACTACTAAAGCAATACCGGCATCAGCAGCTTCCATAATTGCATCTGCAGCAAAGGCAGGAGGGACAAAAATGATACTCACATCAGCGCCAGTATTTTTAACAGCATCCGCTACTGTGTTAAAAACAGGTTTCTCTAAATGTACCGACCCGCCTTTACCTGGGGTTACGCCACCCACTACATTGGTGCCATATTCTATCATTTGTGTGGCATGAAAAGTACCTTCGGTACCGGTAAAACCTTGTACGATTATCTTTGAATTTTTATTTACTAATACTGACATTTGGGCTATTTTGTTATTTGTGGCGCAAAAATAGGCTAATCGGGGTTTTTTTGCACTTATTTTACAACAAAAATTGAAGGTTTTTTTATAAATGGCTTTCATGTGCTACTTTTGCGGTTCTCTTAGACAAATTAAAAAAAATAATTATGGCAACAACTTCAGACATCAGTCGTGGGATGATTTTAAAATTAGACGGGAGCTTATATTCTGTAGTGGAATTTGGTGAAAACAAAACGGCACGTGCCGCTGCTAAAATATGGGCTAAACTTAAAGGAGTCGATAACAAAAGATCTATAGAAAAAACCTGGAATAGTGGTGAAAACATACACCCGGTAAGAGTGGAGAAGAAGGCTTTCCAATATTTATATAAAGACGATAGCGGCTACAATTTAATGAATAACGAGACTTTTGAGCAAATTGCTATGGCAGAAGAAATGATCGATGCGCCTCAATTTCTAATTGATGGTGCAGAGGTATTTGTATTTATGAATACCGAAACCGACCTTCCTATTGGCGCGGAGCTTCCTGAAAAAATAGACGTTTTAATTACTTATTGCGAGAATGGCGTGAAAGGCGATACAGCTACACGTGCTTTGAAAGCAGCAACTATTGAATCTGGAGCGATTGTAATGGTGCCTTTATTTGTGAACGAAGGGGAGAAGATTAAGATTAATACAAAAAATGGTGAATACGTAGAGCGTGTTAAATAATTTACTTAGGCCTATTGAAAATTAGGCCTTGTAAATTATTTCTCTTATGATTTTTAAAAAGCCTCCCGATTTATCGGGGGGCTTTTTGTTACTTAGGCCTATTGAAAATTAGGCCTTGTAAATTATTTCTCTTATGATTTTTAAAAAGCCTCCCGATTTATCGGGGGGCTTTTTGTTACTTAGGCCTATTGAAAATTAGGCCTTGTAAATTATTTCTCTT
>CAINWZ010000157.1 GCA_903854725.1 uncultured Bacteroidota bacterium | reverse complement strand
CGGGCTCGAACCGGCCACCCCGACCTTGGCAAGGTCGTGCTCTACCAAATGAGCTACTTTCGCTTGTATAAGAACTATTTTTAGGACTGCAAAAATAACGAAACAGCGCTCTTAAACAAATTTTTTTTCTTACTTATACTCAGGCTTATACTGTGAGCTACTTTGTACTTCTGGATTAGGTTTAGAGAATCGGCTATTGTATAATTTAGTACAATTACCTAAAACCAATGCTAGTATAGCAAAAATAGACACATAAAAAAAGAATCGAGACGAACTTACCCAATTGGTAGCGATATCTTTTTGTGCTGTATTATCTTGTAAATCTTGTGACATATTGTTTATTTACGGATGCAAAAATAGTAACAAGTTCTTAATTATGAACGTGTTTGGTCACTATTTTACTAAAATAATGCTTGTTTTTAATAAAGTATTGGAAAACCAAGCATCCTGGATAAACTCCTCCCAATGATATTAAGGGTTTGGGCGATTTAGTTCTATTTAACTTACCTGAAAATATATAACCCAAATACGCAAAATGTGCTTTAGCAATAGCAAAAAAGAAGCTAGCATCTCCACTTAACAACCCTTTAAATGCAGAAATAGCATCTAAGGCGAATCTGCTAGGTAGTTTCCAAGCTAATTCCGATAAAGGCAAATTCTTTGTGAGCATGATAAGGTTGTTTCTAAAGTTTAAAAACACTTTACGACCCCCTCTAGGCAATGTTCCTGCTCCAACATGAAATACATATGCTTGCGGGCAAGCATACACTGCATATCCTGCTAATTGCATTCTCCAACATAAATCTATCTCTTCTTGATGTGCAAAGAAACTTGCATCAAATCCCTTCATCTTATGGAACAACTCTGAACGAATCATCATGCAGGCTCCTGTTGCCCAAAAAATAGGCGCTGCAGTATCATATTGTTTTTCATCTTTCTCACATACATCAAAAACTCGGCCTCTCGAAAATGGATAACCAAAAGCATCTATCCATCCACCACTAGCACCTGCATATTCAAATAATTCTTGATTATTATAAGATAATATTTTTGGCTGACATGCTCCTATTGTTTTATTGGATTCTAATAAATCCACCATGGGTTGTATCCAATTTGGATCAACGGCCACATCGGAATTTAGTAATACAAAATAATTTGCTTCCACTTTTTGTAACGCCCAATTATAACCGCCTGCAAATCCTTCATTGGTTGGATTGGTAATTATTTTAACTGAATGAAATTTTTCTTTTAATAATTCAATGGAGTTGTCGGAGGATCCATTATCGGCCACCACTACTTCAAAGTTTTCATATTGAGTAGCTAAAACGGATGGCAAAAATTTTGCTAAATAACCGGCACCGTTATAATTTAATATGACTATGGAAACTAGCGGTTTCAAAGTGATTGTTTTTGCGAATGTAAGCCCAAAATATGGGAATTTGAAGTAAAAATAACTAACTTAGCTAAATGAATAAGGTAACTTTTTTACAAAGAAACTTAGATTTACTCAATCATCCCTTGGGGTAGTGTAAACTTCCTCCACTTACTCATAATTTTTAGCGACTGCTTTTGTTGATTTTTATTGTCGCATGCTATTATTCAAACTTTTTAACTTTTTTAATTACTGCTGTATGAACCATACTACTGTTAGCCCAAAAGCTGCAAAATATTTAGACTTAGAAGACAAATTTGGCGCACATAATTACCACCCGCTACCAGTAGTTTTGGAACGTGGCGAAGGTGTTTATTTATACGATGTTGACGGAAAGAAATACTTTGATTTCTTAAGTGGCTATTCGGCTGTGAACCAAGGCCATTGTCACCCTGCTATTATTGAGGTATTACAAAAACAAGCCAGTAAACTCACATTAACTTCGCGTGCTTTTCACAATAATTTATTAGGCGAGTACGAAAAATATATCACTACCTATTTTGGATATGATAAAGTACTCCCTATGAATACAGGTGTTGAAGGTGGAGAGACCGCTATTAAATTAGCAAGACGATGGGGGTATAATGTAAAAGGCATTGCGGAAAATAAAGCAAAAATAATTTTTGCAGAGGGTAATTTTTGGGGACGCACTTTAGCGGCAATATCTTCCTCTACCGATCCCAGTAGTTTTAAAGGATTTGGTCCTTTCATGCCAGGCTTTGGATTAGTTCCTTACAATGATTTAGTTGCCCTTGAGGAAGCAATTAAGGATGCTGATGTGGCAGCTTTTATGGTAGAGCCTATTCAAGGCGAAGCAGGTGTTGTTATTCCTGATGAAGGTTATTTAAAAGGAGTGCGTGCCTTATGCGATCAATACAACGTATTATTTATTGCAGATGAAATTCAAACAGGATTAGCCAGGACTGGAAAAATGTTAGCATGTGATCATGAAAATGTACGTCCCGATATTTTAATATTAGGCAAAGCTTTAAGTGGTGGAACACTTCCTATTGCTGCCGTACTTGCCGACGATGAAATAATGATGCAAATATTACCAGGCGAACACGGTTCCACTTATGGAGGGAATCCATTAGCCTGTGCAGTGGCCATGAAATCATTAGAAGTATTGAAGTCTGAAAATATGATGGAGAATGCAGAAAAAATGGGCGAAAGATTAAGACAAGGATTAGCAAATTTAAAATCTCCATTCATTACTACTATAAGAGGTAAAGGTTTATTAAACGCAATAGTTATTAAACATGAAAACCCTGATGCGAGTTGGGACTTATGTTTACACTTAAAAGATTTAGGGTTATTGGCTAAACCAACACATGGAGATAAAATAAGATTCGCACCACCTTTAATTATAACAGCAAAACAAGTAGATGAAGCTGTTGCAATTATTGGGGCTGGCTTGCAACTTTTATCTTAGGTAAAAAAGTCATTATTAAAATACCTGCTGAAGCAATAATGCAAACATATAAAGCCCATTGCTTTTGTGGACACTCTCCCATTTGACAGGTAGATAAAAGTAGATAGTTTCTGAAGCTCCAGGCTAACAGCATTGCTGCAAAAACCATATTAAATCTTTTAGCCCATAAAAAAGGTAAAATAAAAAAGAGTAGCGCTATTGTTGCAAAAAAACTTAGAAACTTACCCGATTGGCCAAAATTACTCCCTGCAGCATCCCAACCAGTAATGGTCCAATGTCTGCTTTCAATAACCACTAATGGCTGCGTAGTGCAATAAATAAGTAGTAAGCATAGGAAAATACCAATAGTTTGCGAGTGTTTCATATGGTAAAATTAGATAAATAATTGACCCAAAGTGAAAATTATAAAGAATTAAGCTGTCATAAAGAATAAATGATATAAAAAAGTAATTTATCTGCTTTATTTAAATAAATTTGATAGCATTTATGATTTAGTTAAATGAGTATGAAAAAAAAGCAAATTACAAGTAACAACAATACAAACGAAGCTTTTTCGACCAATGAAAAAACTTTCTTTCATTTTATTCTATCAAAAGAAAACAGGATTTGGTTTATTTTATCATGCTTAGTTGGAATTGTTTACTTTTTTATTTCTAATAAACTTTTCCCCTTCCCAAATTTATACCCTGATTCCTATACTTATATCGAATGTGCTAATAAAAATATTTTAGTAAATTTTAGACCTGTTGAGTATAGTAAATTCATCATATTTTTTAAACAATTTTCAGCTACTCATACTGCATTGATAATAGCTCAATATGCATTCTTTCTAATTTCAAATCTATTTCTTTTTTTAACCTTGCTCTATACATTAAAAATGAGTAAACTGGCAAAATATGCCTTGTTTACTTTCTTATTTATAAACCCTATCTACATTCTCACTAGCAATGCTGTATTGTCAGACCCTTTTTTCTCCTCTATAGCAGTAATTTGGGTTACTGTGCTTATTTGGCTTTTACTCAAACCTCATTTACTATTATTTGTGTTACAACTTATTGCCACTCTATTTTTATTTAAACTAAGATATCATGGCATTATTTTTCCTGTACTATTTACAATAACCTGCTTTTTTATTCCATATAATAATTGGCTAAAAACTTTATTTGTTGCACTTAATGTAGTTGCCCTCTTTTTCATTGTTAAAGAAACTACCGATATAAATGAGGATCAAACCTATACTAGAACCTTTTCTGCTTTTAGTGGTTGGCAAATGGCCAATAACGCTTTATATGTATTACAAAACAAAGAAGTAACTATAGATACTACAGCTTTTGATAAACTTGACAATAATAGATTCAAAGATTTTGCGGTCTACTTAAAAACCTATTTAGATACCATAAAAAATCCAATTGCTTCAAAATTAGTGAATGGAGCCTATATTTGGAATGAAGCAAGTCCTTTAAAAAAATATTTACTAGTATATCTTCGTAAGCATGAAAAAGAATTCTTTGTAGACGCTAATAATCAAATAAGTTATTTCGAAATTTGGCAATTAATGGGCCCCATTTATAGCAAAGTGGGTCAAGAAGTAATTATGCAACACCCAGCTATTTATTTTAAAAATTTTATTAAACCCAATATAGCCGCCTACTTTAATTCAGATTTAGAAGCCTATCAAGAATATTGCACCAATAAAGATACTATTCAAAGCAGTGTAACCGACTATTATCATTATTCCAATATCAAAATTGAAAAGAAAAGTAAAGAAACATACAAAACTTTAATAGCCCCTTTCCCTCGTTTATTTTTATTCAGCAATATATTATTCTATATATCCTTGATAGTTTATCTGGTTGTATTTTGGAAAAAATGGAATCCCGTTTTTATTAAAATATTAGCTCTGTTTATTTTATTGTATTTAATTAATCTTGGATTCATTTCCTTATTAGCACCCACCGTATTCAGATACCATATTTTCATATTTACCTTGCTTTTCCCTATTTCTTTATATATGATAGACGCAATTGTGCTAAAATTCCTTTCAAACAAAAAAGCCCCTCAATAACTGAGAGGCTTTCAAAATTGGAGGTCGAGAGCGGATTCGAACCGCTGTGGGAGCTTTTGCAGAGCTCTGCCTAGCCACTCGGCCACCCGACCCTAATCTAGAACGCGAAAATAACGCAAAGAACTTAATTATAAAAGAATTTTACGGCTATTCCTATTTAAACGACATTTGTGTCCTAAATGAAACAATATGCAGGCTATTGGCGCATCAGAACTAATTATTAACGACCGTGGTGCTATATATCACTTAAATGTAAGACCAGAAGAGCTGGCTGATACCATTATTACCGTTGGCGACCCTGAAAGAGTAGCAGAAGTAAGTAAATACTTTGATCGAATTGAACATAAGCTTGCGCACAGAGAATTTATTACACACACGGGCTATATTGGCTCTAAAAGAATTTCAGTGCTTAGCACTGGTATTGGCCCAGATAATATTGATATTGCTTTAAATGAAATTGACGCGCTTGTAAATATTGATTTTGCTACAAGAACCATTAATGATCAAAAAAAATCGGTTTCCATTATTCGCATGGGTACTTGCGGCTCTTTACAAGGTGAAGTAGGCGTTAATCAATTAGTCGCCGGAACCCATGGTTTAGGAATTGATAATGTTTTACATTTCTATTCACAAGAAAACAATGAAGAAGAAAAAGCGATACTCGCTGCTTTTGAAAAACATACACAAATTACATCCCATCATATTCAGCCTTATATTGCCACTGCAAGTGCAGGATTGATAAAACATTTTACTGAAGGATATAGTCATGGTATTACAGTTACATGTCCAGGTTTTTACGGCCCGCAGGGCCGCATAGTAAGACTCCCATTAAAAATGCCGAATTTAGTAGATCAAATGACCAGCTTTAGCTATGGCCAACACAGAATTGCTAATTTCGAAATGGAAACAAGTGCTATTTATGGTTTGTGTAATTTGTTAGGGCATCAATGTTTAAGTATTAACGTAATTATTGCCAATAGAGTTAAAAAAGAATATAGCAAGGATATGGGCAAAGCCGTTGATCATATGATTCAAAAATCATTAGGCATTATTGCAGGTATATAATAGAAAAATAAAACGAAATTTAAATATCACTTTATAAAAATGAATCTTCCCTTTTCAAAATATCAAGGAACTCAAAATGATTTTGTAATCATAGATAATCGTTTGGGCAATGTTAATTTAACTACTGCGCAGATTGAATTTTTATGCGACAGAAGAAAAGGCATTGGGGCAGATGGCCTTATGCTTCTAGGTACTGCAGCAGGTTACGATTTCTCTATGACCTATTTTAATGCCAATGGTAAAGAAGGTTCAATGTGTGGTAATGGTGGTCGTTGTTTAACACAATATGCTTTTGACCAGGGCATTAAAAAAGATACTTATTCCTTTATAGCTATTGATGGCCCACATGAGTCAAAAATTGACAAGGAAGGATGGGTGCATTTAAAAATGTCTGATGTTACTGCTGTAGAAAAAAATATTGAAGGAGATGTTACATTTTATGTTTTAAATACAGGCTCTCCTCATTATATTGAGTTTGTTGACAATGTTAACAATGTTGATGTGCTTGGACTAGGACAAATGATTAGATACAACGAGCGCTTTAAAAATGAAGGTATTAATGTAAATTTTGTTCAGCAACAAGACAATCAACTTTTTGTGAGAACTTATGAGCGTGGTGTTGAAAATGAAACTTTTAGTTGTGGTACAGGCGTTACCGCTTCTTCACTTATAGCTGGAATTGAAAAACTAGGAGAACAAAAAATTTATATTGAAACCCTTGGCGGCAAACTAGCAGTAAGTTTTAATAATAGAGGGGATAATATATTTGACAATATATATTTAATGGGCCCTGGTACTTTTGTATATAGCGGTTCAGTATCATTAGTCTAATTCAAAAGCAGCAATCCTATGGCATTATTTAATGTTCGTGTTTATGGAATATTACTAGATGAACAAAATCGTCTTTTAGTGAGTGATGAATTTGTGCGAGGCGACTATTTTACTAAACTACCAGGAGGTGGCTTAGAATTTGGAGAAGGCACTAGAGATGGACTAGAAAGAGAATTTATAGAAGAAACGGGATTAAAAGTAACAATTGGCGAACATTTATATACCACTGACTTTTTTCAGCTATCCGCTTTCAATAAAAAAGATCAAATTATTTCCATTTACTATATTGTTCACTCCAATGCATCTGGCAGCATTAAAACAAGTGAGAAACCTTTTGATTTTATGCCTAATCAAACCGATGATACTACTAAAACAGCAGAATCATTTAGATGGGTGGATTTTGAAAATTTGAATGAAGACACCATGAGCCTTCCCATTGATAAAGTAGCCATTCAATTATTAAAGCAAAAATTATCGATTTAATTTTTCTTATAAAATCCATCTACATTCTTATTGCCTATTCTAAATAGCTGGTCGTTCTCATGATTGATGCTTGGAATACTATCCCATGAAAATTCAGTGCCCATAGGCGTAGTTAAGTTAATCCCATTTATATTAATTGATTTCATTTCTGAATACACATACCCAGCCTTATGTATTAAATGAATATTATTCAATGGCTTATTGACATTTGATTTATGGTACATTTTTGAATATAAAAAATAGGTAGTTGAAAATTCAAACAATAAAATCAAAAATAAGATATAAATAAAATTTGATTTAAATTTTTCTACAATAGGATAAAATGAAAAGCAAAATAAAATTGCAATCACCGCTCCACCATAAAACCTAAAGTCAAAAGACAAAAGAAAGTTGGCAACAAAAGCAAAGAATAAAAATATCGAAATCACCAATTTATACCTTGACTTTCTGTTAAAGAATATAAATAGAGCAAGTGAACCTATTGATAGTAAAAATAATAATCTATCCAAAATTTTTACACTTGCCCACCATAAATTCAAGGAAGCGCCCTTACTCAGATGCGCAATTTGAGCAGGGAATAATCCAGAATACCTATTAATCATAGAGTAATTCACCCCTGTTTGAAAATCAATTTTTTCAAGTTCTGAAATTTTCCAAATAAAATTTAAATTTCGTAACTCTACATAGGGGAAATAAATAAACCCACTTAATAATATATTAGAAAATACCCAAGTGGCAGTTAAAGAAGATATATAAATAAATAGTTTCCAGAAATGCTTAATAACAAAGTCCTTATTGAAAAATTTTAACTGATACAAGAAAATAATAAATAATGGAAAAAGCATAATAAAATTTGCTTTCACGGTAAGCAGGAATGGAAATGCAAAAAGCCAAAATAAATCCTGCCCGCCTTTTTTGTAGTTCAATAATAAATCAGATACTAAAGCAATGGTGAAAAATATAATTACCAAATCGGTAGAAGGGTCTATTAAATGATATACAAGTAAATTGGGCAGAAATAAGAAAATTAAAAATAATTTATTTACGCTTTCTCTAAACTCAAATAAAAAATAAAAGACAAAAGATAGGATTAAGAATGAATTTAAAGAATTGGAAACTACCGGCCAAATTTGATAACCATTAAACAAAGCTTGTAAAAAATGCCAATTGCTATTTAAACCAAATCTTATTTCCAAATTGGCAAGTCCTTTTACAATTGAATACTTATTAACCCATGAAATAAAACCAGCATGATACAACCCTTCGTCATAAGATACCGAACTTAAAGATGAAAAATACACAACAAAAACGCATATAAAAATAATAAGTACTTTATTTTCCTTACTTAATTTTATGATTTGATTTGAAATCTCCCCTGCCTTTTCCCTATTAATAAATAAAAATAGTATCGCAAATAAAAGAAATAAGAAAAATATAATTGCGTTTATGGGAAGATAAAAGCTGATAATTCTTTCGATGATAGCTATCCAGAATAAACCAAAATAAAAATAACGAACCGGATTATGGAAGTTGATTTTAAAAATGGAGGAGAAATACAATCCAAATCCTAGCCCAATAAAAGAAACTAAAATTAATTGAATGATTATTTCTAACATATTATCTGCTTAATTAAAGGCCATACTTTACTATACAATATATTGCACGTAGCCCATCTTTCCAGTTGATTTTCTTACCCTCCGCGTAGGTTCTACCATAGTAAGAAATGCCTACCTCGTATAT
>CAINWZ010000156.1 GCA_903854725.1 uncultured Bacteroidota bacterium | reverse complement strand
TTATTTTATTCATGACTATTATTTTTTAAATTTTTTGGATTAGAAACCTATGTTTAAACCAATTTGATATGATTTAGTATTTGGCATAGTACTGTGGTCAATTCCTCTATCGAAAGAAGAGTTAACAGAACCAGAACTAATTTCAGGATCCATACCACTATACTTAGTCCAAGTCATGATATTACGTCCTGTAAATACTAATTGTAGTTTTCTAAATTTCTTGAAGGCATCAGTCTTAGCTAAATCAACACTTAAAGAAACGTTTCTTAATCTTACGAAAGAAGCGTCTTCTAAGAAGTAGTCTTTAGTTACGTTATTACCTACACCACGATCAGAACCCCATAATGCATAGTAGAAACTACCATGGTATGCAGTGAAAGCAGCAGTTCTTCCGTTGATGGTAACTTCTTTATCAAAGTCATCGCTAATACCATCACGATACATCCACTCTTTAGTTTGGTTATATAAATGAGCGCCATTGATCCAATCAAATTGGAAATTCAAGTTGATGAAATCTTTATAAGTGATGTTATTAATAAATGACATGGTAAATTTAGGACTAGGGTCTCCTAATGGTAATTGCTCAGAACCAATCATAGCGCCTTTAGTAGCAGTATCTACTACTACATTACCGCCATATACTGGATCTTTAACTACTGCCCATTTTCCAGAAGACTTCATTGCGTCTGTAAAGTAAGGAGTTCCGTCAGTACGAACTTGATCTAAACTTCTAACAACAGGGTAAGCATAAATTTGTCCAATTGGCTTACCAGCTACTAATACTACGTTAGTAGAACCCGCAGAAGAAGTCAAAGGAATAGTTGCACCACCAGAGATAGCATCTATCATAGAAACTTGCGTTCCGTAGTTAGTGGTGAAATCCCAACTTAAATTCTTAGAAGAGAAAATTGGCATGTTTAATGAGAACTGAGTACCATGTGAACTCATATCAATAGCGTTATCTAAGATACCACTTGCACCTGTTGATAAAGGAACTGCAATGCTATAAATAACATTCTCAGAACTTCTTTTCCAATAAGTGAATGATCCGTTGATAGACTTTAACCAATTTGAATTACTATTTGTATTTAAAGTGAAGTCTGTACCAAATTCAGTCTCTTTAGAAACCTCAACATTTAAATTAGGGTTTCTTGAAGGACTAGAGAAAGCATAAGTAACATTGCTACCAATTGGTTGTTGGTTCAAGACAGGATAACGATCGAAGGCACCTGGTTGAATACCCGCCTCACCATAAGCAGCTCTTAACTTGAAGAAAGGAACGATATCTTGTAATTTACCTTTCCACCAATCCATTTGAGATGGTAAATAGTATAGATCGGCATGAGGAAAAGTAAATGGTTTAGAACCAGCTCCAAATGTAGATGAGTAGTCAGATCTTACACCAGCTGTTAAACCTATATAATTACTATAATCAAACTTTTGGTTAACCAAAAAACCATAGGTAACGAAAGGTATTCTATAGTCGGTACTGATTGCCTGAGTTTGAGTAGAAAGGAAATTAATAGGAGGATCTAATGGTAAAGAGTTACCATACATACCTACATATTTTTGATTTTGTTTTCTGTGGTCAAAACCAATTTGAGTATTAGTAGTCAAAGGAATTTTGAAACCAAAGTCTCTTTCAAAATCGGTTCTAATGTTTACAGTACTTAAAAAGTTTTTAAAAGTACTTGTATAATCATAGCTAGTTATTTGACCACTGTTATCATTTCCACCACCTGCCCAATACTCCCAGAAACTTCCGTTTTCTTCTTGAGTTTGGTTTGGATAAACTACATAGTCATTAAAGCTTCTATAGTTTATACCATATTGAGATTTGATATCAACAAATTTGTTGACTTTGTATGTAGCTTCAAAGCTTTGAATAACATCGACTTTGTTTTCAAGTGCATTTGCATGCGTTGCTTGATAGAAAGGGTTGTAACCGTTTACACTTAAGAAACGTGCGTATTGGTTAGCTGGTCTTTGACCAGTTACTGGGTCAATTGCTTTTAAGTCGAAGAAAGGTGAAGTATTCAAGAAAGAATAAACTTGACCATTACTTCCTAAAGAGTTACCATCTGTACCACCAGAACCAAATCCTAAACCTGGAGCCATGGTATTTTTTTGGTAAACTAATTGAGTTGTAGAACGAACTCTAAAATTTTTGAATAATTCAGTACCAATATTTGCAGTTAAGTTCGTACGCTCTAAATAACCATTCACATCCGTCATAATTGACGTGTTAGTTTTGTTATTAGATAAAGCTATTGAATAATCTGATTTATCAGAACCACCAGAAATATTCAATGAATTGTTCATTGTATTTCCTTGTTGGAACATTTGAGCAAAGTGATCGTACCAAGGAACAGAAGCTGTATATGGAGAATGGTTATAGTTATTTGGATTTAATATACCATAACGAGCAGCGCCACCAAATTGGTAAGCGATACTTTTAGAAGAAGCACTTCCACCCACACCCCAAATTGGGTCAACTGTAACTAAGGCACCACTAGTAGAAACTAATTCACCAGCAGCATTCGTTAAATAAGGATGTAATTTTGATTTATTGAAGTTACCTACATTCAACAATTCATTCACAGCATAGCTTGAAGAAACGTTAATTTGAGTAGCACCTCTTTTACCTTTTTTAGAGAAAATTTGGATAACACCATTCGCTCCTTGTGCACCATAGATAGAAGCAGATGCAGCACCTTGTACTACCTCGACTCTTTCTACGTTACTCAAATCTAATGATTGGATATCTGCAGAACGAAGTTCTAAACCATCTAATAAAATCATTGGTTTAGTACCACCTTGTACAGTGTTAATACCTCTTAAGATAATGTTTACTGGGTCACCTGGGTTACCAGAGATAGAAGAAATAGAAGCTCCTGGAATCTTACCTACCAAAGCTTGGTCGATAGAAGCAGAAGGAGCAGCAGGTAACTTGTCTGCAGTAACAGACTCAACAGAGATACCTAATTTTCTTTTACTTGTTGCCACACCAGAACCTGTTACAACTACCTCTGATAATGCTTTCACATCAGTAGCTAATTTAATGGTTAGGTTTGCAGCAGCAGCTACAGTTTTTGATTCATATCCAAGAGCAGATACTACAAAAGAAGCGCCATTGGCAGCTTTTACTGTGAACGATCCATCAGGGTTAACTGTTGTACCAGTTCTTGTACCTTTTACTTGAACAGAAGCTCCAGAAATTGGATCTCCTTTTTCATCAGTTACTTTACCATTGAAGGTAACGTTTTGGGCTAATGCAGTTCCTAAAAATAGGCACGAAGCAAGTAGACTCCATAAGATTTTTTTTCTCATACTTTATTTGATTTTTGTTAAACTGAACTTGTCTAGTATATAACTCGAAGTCCAAATTTAATATATAATTAACATATGGCAAAGATTTTCACCAACTTTTCCCCATATTAGTCTATATTTTTTATAGACTAATTTCTAATTATTGCTTAAGTACTTGATTTTCAATTATTTAAATGTCAAATAAATTTTAATACTGGAGCCTATCAGTTTTTAGAAAAAACTACACAAAATAAGAGATTATTTCAAGGCCGGATCGTTCTCTTTTTTTAGAAAGTCTGCCTCAGATAGAGAACTCGATTCCCATGTTAAAAGGGCCTCATTGGGTACGATTTCGATGGGTGTATGCCAGGACGAAGAAGTTTCGTTATAGGCTAAATTAGACTGTGAGCTATAGCATGAAATGATGGACCATCTTGGACTTTCTGATAAATTAGCCTCGGAGCGGTGCAAAATATTACTGTGAAAGAAAAGGGCATCACCCGCCTCTATTTCTACATATACTAAATCCATGGTTTTCAAGGCGTTATCAACCATCGTTTGGTCTGCACCCACTTGTTCCCCTGCAAAACCATGGTTAACCCTACCCAATTTATGAGATCCTTTTATTACTTGAATACAACCATTTTTTTTATTGGCAGGGGTTAAAGCCACCATCACACTTACTAGCTGGTCGGGAAACATAAACTGATTCTTGTACCAATAGCCATAATCCTGATGCCATTCCCAAGCCCCGCCCACTTTAGGTTCTTTTTGCATGAGTTTAGAATGAAAATGACAGACAGCAGCATCGCTATCCAATAAATTGGCTACCGAATCAACCATTTTTTCACTTCTAGTTAAATAGCCAAACACATCATTGCCAGGTGTAAACCATAAAGAGAGTCTTGTTTTCTTACCAGTTTGATCATTTAAATCCAATGCATTATTCGCCATGGCTTTGTCTTGTAATGCAGTAGAATACATTTTATCGACTTCTTCTTTGGAACAAAAATTTTTTATAATAATATATCCATCCTTATGGTAAGCAGCAATTTGTTGAGGGGTTAACAAAGAAGACATGGTTATGCAATTTTATTGGGGTGATCGATCATTGAATTATTAAATATACAAAATCTTTATAAAGGAAATCGAAGTGGATTCCTTTTTTATTTAAATTGAGGGACAGAAAAAGAAGTAAAAACGAAAAATGAAAATAACAAAAGAAGCCATTGAGTTTGCAGAAAAAACAATCAAGCCATATATTCATCATACCCCTGTTCTTACCAATAAAAGTATTAATGAATTAACTGGTATTGATTTTTATTTTAAGTGCGAGAATTTTCAAAAAATTGGTGCATTTAAAATAAGAGGAGGCATGAATGCTACTTTAAGTTTAAGTCCTGAACAATTAAAAAATGGAATTGCAACACATTCATCGGGCAATCATGCACAAGCCTTAGCCTATGCAGCAAAAACTTTAGGCATCAAAGCCTATATTGTCATGCCAAAAGCTTCACCTCAAGTAAAAGTAGATGCAGTGAGAGGATATGGCGCAACAGTTATTATTTGCGAATCAAATCAAGCGGCGCGAGAAGAAGCATTAAATAAAGTAGTTGCCGAAACGGGCGCTGAATTTATTCATCCTTATGATGATTATCGCGTAATTACAGGACAAGCCACTTGTGTAAAAGAATTGATTGAAGAAGTGCCAGCATTAGATATAGTTATTACGCCAGTTGGTGGCGGAGGCTTACTTTCTGGCACTTGCTTGGGTGCACATTTTTTTAAACCAAGTTTAAAAGTATATGGTGGCGAACCAGAAGGTGCAGCAGATGCAGTATTAAGTATTCAATCGGGCAAAGTTGAAAAAGCACCATTTATAAATACCATTGCAGATGGATTATTGACCACCCTAAGTGAACAAACTTTAGCCATCATAAAAGAACATGTAACAGATATATTATTAGTATCTGAAGAAGAAATAATTGCGGCACTGCGATTGGTTTATGAAAGAATGAAAATAATTGTGGAGCCAAGTTGCGTAGTCCCTTTGGCAGCAGCGATGCGCAATGCACATTTATTCAAAGGGAAAAAAGTGGGCATTATTTTATCGGGTGGCAATGTAGATTTAACAAAATTTGGAACTTGGTTTCCGGCAAATAATTAATAAGGCATTTAAATATTTTAATTTAAAAAAACAATAACATAAAATGAAAAAAAACATTGTACTAAATTTTAAGAAAACGTTATTTCTTGCCGTCGTAATTTTCGCGACTGCCATCAATTCCTTTAGTCAGGTACTTTCTTATACAACAACCAAAAGCCCTTCTTTTGATTATTCAAAATTAGCTTTGATAGATGCTGAGGTTAATAAATATGTGAGTAACCATTGGCTTGTAGGTTCCACTGTAATTATTGTTAAAGACAATAAAGTAGTGTATCATAAGGGGTTTGGATATGCCAACGAAGCCAGTAAAACACCTATGCAAGAAAATGCGATTTACCGCATCATGAGTCAAACAAAAGCTATTACAAGTTTAGCTATTATGCAATTATATGAAACTGGTAAAATAGGTTTAGATCAAAAAGTTTCTGATTTTATTCCAAGTTTCAAAAAACCTACTGTGTTAAAAGATTTTAATGCTGCTGATAGTTCTTATACTACCATTCCTGCTAAAAGAGAATTAACCATTAGAGATTTATTAACCCACACTTCTGGCATAGATTATACCGATATTGGTTCTAAGAATATGAGCGCCATCTATACAAAAGCAGGCGTCCCTTCTGGTTTAGGAAAATTTAAAGAAACCTTATTAGATAAAATGACAATACTAGGTAGTCTGCCATTGGTGCATCAACCTGGAGAAAAATTTACATACGGTTTAAATACGGACTTACTTGGCTGTATTGTTGAAATTGTAAGTGGTACCACTTTAGAAAATTATTTTCAAAAAAATATTTTCGACCCGTTGGGCATGAAGGATACTTATTTTAATGTTCCAGCAACTAAGGCCAATCGAATGCCTACTGTCTACACAGAAAATGAAGCCAATGAAATTATAGAATGGTCTCCTACTTTCAGAAATCTAAACCCTAATTACCCATTAGCACAAAAAACTTATTTTTCGGGCGGCGCAGGATTATCTTCTACAGCTTACGACTATGCCATTTTTTTACAAATGATATTGAATGGAGGAAAATATAATGGCAAACAAATTATTGCACCACGCACTGCAGCCATTATGATAAGTCCACAAATGGATTTTAAAACCAATGGCAATGATGATTATAGTTTAGGATTTTCTATTACTTCCGCAAAATCGGCGAATTTAAATTTAAGAAACAAGGGCTCTTTTTCTTGGGGTGGTTATTATGGAACCAATTATTGGGCCGATCCTGTAGATCATTTAGTAGTATTAGTAATGACACAACATACTCCTAACTCACATGGCGATTTAACAAGTAAAATAGAAAGAATTATATACGGCAGTATGGTAAAATAAATAACAAAAAGTAATACCGTAAAAAAGAGTCCCGCATTTTAAATACGGGACTCTTTTATTTAATAGCAGGTTATCATTCAAGGGTATTGCTACTTCTTTTACTCCAAATGTTTAACGAGTTCAATTTTACTCCATTTTTTAGTATCCACAATCCAAGCGCCAGTGTGCTCGGTTATATTCATAAGAATATCCCAGGCCTGTGCCATTAAACTTTTTTTAATAGCAGTATTTTTAAAACTTTTATTAAGCTCTATCTTTCCAATAATTTCACCATTGAGTAAGTAAGCAGTTTGATTAAATATTTTACCTACTACTTTATTGTTTTTGCCAAAAAAGCAATCCCCAATTAAAATACCAATTACTTTTTCTTGTAGTGCATCCAAAATCATCATATTTTGAATGTAAGCAATGGTTTCTTTGTTTTGATTTTGAATAAGATACATAGGTATTAAATAAATGTTTAAAAAAATATAGCTAGTTTAATAGATCGATAGATTTGGGAAACTATTATTGGGTAATTAACATTTTAAGCAACTTGATTATATGGAATTTGTTGCATTAACAATTTAACAATGTCTTCTGTAGAATGCGTCAACTTATATTCAATGGTAGTAGCTGCTTGTATCCATTCAGCAAATATTTGACTAAAATTTTTATCTATTTTTTTGATAACGGCAACGCCCATTTTTTTCATCGCAGCCCCATTGCATTCTTGCTCGAAATGATTTAATATAGGTATACAAAGCAATTTCTTTTTCAAGTACAAAGCTTCTGCAGGTGTTTCAAAACCGCCCGCTGTTATAATGCCATGACATTGTATTAAACTATTTGTAAAAGTTTTATTATCAATTGGAAGTAGGGTTATATTTTTATATTTTGTTACTTGCGCAACTTCTTTTGTAAAAACTTCAAATTGAAATTTAGATTGCGCTAATAAATACGGCGTCAAAACAGCAATTGCATATTGAGGTAAATAAACAGTGATATGGCCATTGTCTATAGGTGAAGCATTAATAATTTCGTCTTTGATAATAGGATTGTAAATATTTTTATCATAAGATTCGAAATGCAAACCCAAATAATGGGTACTTCTTACAAATTTATCTAGCACCCAATTACCTAAGGGATTAAAAGTATTTGCTCTTGGTGTTAACTTACTTTGAAAGCTTGCCTGGTGCCCAAACTGAATACTTTTTTTCTTCTTTAAAGTACAAGCCAAAGAGGTAATAAATTCAAAATCGTTAATAATGACATCGTAATGTTCAATAGGTAATGCTTTGGCTTCTTTGTAAATATTAAAACTTAAAGATTTTGAAATTTTCCCATAATCCATGCCACCGGTATTCTTATAATGAAGACTAATCCCATTGCTTTTATACTTAATGGGAAGAGGTGTTTGTAATTGAGCATTAGAACCGCTAAGAAAAAAATCTACTTCACCATATTTTTTTAAATAAGGATATAACTGCTCTGCCCTACTAATATGGCCATTGCCTGTTCCCTGTATTGCGTAAAATATTTTCATGAATCAATTTATTACATGGACACTTGAAAGGCCACTTCCTTGGTCATCACACTTAGCTCTTCTCTTAAATTGATAATTTTATTTTTCTTATTTCCCTTTTCTTCTTCAAATTGTTTAGGGTCATAATGATATAAAGTCCAAGCATTATCATAATATTCTAATGAGGTTAAATTTTCAATCCAATCTCCGCTATTCAAATAAGTAACACTGCCCTTTTCTGTGTTTACCACACGATGTTGTGGCTGATGTATATGCCCGCAAATCACATATTGATAGTTATTTTCAATGGCTAATTCTGCTGCAGTTTGTTCGAAATTATTAATCCAAGACACCGCTTTTTTAACACCATTTTTGACACTCTTGCTCAAACTCATTTTTTCCTTACCCATTAATTTTAAAGTCCAATTAACGATACTATTAATAAGTATAAGTAAGTCGTAACCATAGCCACCCAATTTTGCTAATAATTTAGCACTTCCTTTTGTCGTTCTATCAAATACATCCCCGTGAAACACCCAGTTTTTTTCTCCATTGATTTCAAAAACAATCTTATCGGTTAATTGAATATTACCCATTTCAAAATCGGCATATTTACGCAAAGCTTCATCATGGTTGCCTGTAATATAAATAACCTTAGTATCCTTACTCGCCATACTAAAGATTTGTTTAATCACGGCCATGTGACTTGCAGGAAAATAACGCTTATTAAATTGCCAGATATCTATAATGTCTCCATTTAAAATAAGTGTTTTAGGTTTGATGCTCTTTAAATAGTTTAAAATCTCTTTTGCTTGACAACCAAAAGTGCCTAAATGCAAGTCGCTTATAATACATATCTCCATTGGTCTTTTCTCCATGGGTTATAGTTTATGTAAAAAACGACTATTTGTATAACTTGAATATGTCGGCATTGTTAACTTAGTATTAAGTAATTGTGAATAGAATATTACCAACTAGATGTTTCCTAATTTTAAAGCGTAATTTTGAAGGAACATTTGATCGAAAATTAACTAATAAATGAAGAACAACTATATTCCAAGAGACATAAGCTGGTTAAGCTTTAACGCTCGTGTGCTGCAGGAGGCTAATGATAATACTGTTACCTTAAAAGATCGAATTCGTTTTTTAGGAATTTTTTCTAATAATTTAGACGAGTTTTTTAGAGTGCGCGTTGCTACACTTAAAAGAATGGTTGAATTAATTGACAAAAAGAAATCACTTAATATAGATATTCTTGAATCACCTAATTTAATATTAGATGAAATTCAGAAAGTAGTATTGAAACAGCAAAGTGAATTTAATAGAATTTGGAATGGCATCAATAAAGAATTAGTCAAAAGGAAAATACTTATTATAAATGATCGAAAATTAAATCTTACACAAAAGATTTTCGTTCGTAATTATTTTGATGATGTAGTGCGACCTTATATCATTCCATTAATGATAGAAAATTTAACTGAATTACCTTACTTGCGTGATAAAAGTTTGTATTTAGCCATTGTCATGAGAAATAAGCAAAATGCTTATCATGAGAAATTTTCTTTAATTGAAATTCCCTCTAAATCAATAGGACGCTTTGTCATCCTGCCGTCTGGGAAAGGAACCACAGCCATAATTTTATTAGAGGATATTATTAAATTTAATTTACCCATTATATTTTCGCACTTTAAATTTAATCATTTCGACGCACATGTATTTAAAATTACAAAGGACGCGGAAATTGACTTAGACCAAGAAGTGGGATTAAATTTTGTTGAAAAAATTTCTAAAGGTGTAAAAAATAGAAGAAAGGGTAAGCCAGTGCGTTTTGTATACGATAAGGATATGAATGCTGAATTATTGGATTACTTAATTCAAAAATTACACCTGACTAGGAAAAGCAGTATTATACCTGGCGGCCATATTCATAATTTTAGACACTTTATGGATTTCCCCGATGTATTGGTAGAAAAACAAGCAAGGCCTAAACCATTTACACATCCCGCTTTTAGAAATAAAACGCAGATTGCAGAAGTCATCTTAAAAAAAGATGTAATGCTGCATTTTCCCTATCATAGCTTCGATCCAGTGATAGATATGTTGAGAGAAGCTGCAATGGATGACAATGTAGTTTCCATAAAAATAACAGCCTATCGTTTAGCTAGTAATTCAAAAGTGATCAATGCCCTAATCAATGCTGCCAGAAACGGGAAAGAGGTAATTGTATTTTTAGAATTAAAAGCGCGTTTCGATGAAGAAGCAAATTTAGAATGGAAAACAATGATGGAAGAAGAGGGTGTAAAAGTACTTGTAGGAATTCCCAATGTAAAAGTGCATGCTAAAATTTGTATCATTCAAAAAAGAGTTGACAATAAACTAGTACGATATGGCTTTATAAGCACTGGGAACTTAAATGAAAAAACAGCCAGAATATATGCAGATCATTGTTTATTAACTGCATCAAAGCCTTTGTTAATGGAAGTTGATAAAGTATTTAACTACTTAGCGCATTGGCAATTAGGGGACAAGCCTATTGGCAAAACAAAAAACTTATTGATTTCGCCCATAAATATGCGCAATACCATTATTCAATTAATAAATAATGAAATAAAATTTGCCAAACTAGGTTTCGCCGCTCAAATTACAATAAAATTAAACTCCCTAAGCGACCATATCTTACTAGATCATTTATATAAGGCAGTAAAAGCTGGGGTTAAAGTAAATTTAATCATTAGGGGCATTCTCACTTTAAAAAAATCAGCGGAGAAATCAAAAAATAACATCAATGCTATTAGTATTGTAGACCAATACCTTGAGCATGCGAGAGTAATGATATTTCACAATAACGGGAAAGAAAAAGTCTTTATCTCAAGTGCCGATTGGATGGTTAGAAATCTTGATCATCGAATTGAAGTGGCCGTTCCTATTTTAGACCTGAAAATTAAAAAGGAATTAATTGATATTATTAATATTCAATTAAAGGATAATAATAAAGCAAGAATTTTAGATACAGAATTAACTAATAATTATGTACCTTCCATTGGTCGAAAAATAGTGAAATCTCAGGTAGAAACTTACCATTATTTAATAGGAAAAAAATAAAACAAATTGATACTCGCAGCGATAGATATTGGAAGTAATGCAGTAAGATTACTTATATGTGAAGTGATAAAAAATGGGAAAGAAGTAACTTTTAATAAATTAAACCTTTTAAGAATTCCAGTTAGATTGGGATTTGATGTTTTTGAAAAAGGGAGCATTGGTGGTCAGAAAAAGAAAATGCTTATCAATACCATTAAAGCATTTAATAATTTGATGAAAGTATACGAAGTGGATCATTATATGGCTTGTGCTACAAGTGCCATGCGTGATGCAGAGAATGCCAAGGAAATAATTAAAGAAATAAAATCGGAAACTACTATTGAAATAGAAGTCATCACGGGCGAATTAGAAGCAGAAATTATTTACGAAAACCATATTGCAGAATTTCTCGACAACAACAAAAGTTATTTGTATGTAGATGTGGGTGGAGGAAGTACAGAACTTACCCTATACCATAAAGGAAAAATCATCGTTCAAAAGTCATTTAATATTGGGACCGTGCGTTTATTAACCAATAAGGTAAAGGACAGTACTTGGGACGAGATGAAAGAAACGCTTAAAGACTTATCTAAAAAATACGACAATATTATAGGCATTGGCTCGGGTGGAAATATTAATAAAGTATATGCGATTACCGGTGCAAAACCCGGCAAATCAATGTCCTATGAGGATATCAAGGATATATATAAAGAAATGGAACCGCTATCTATTGACGAAAGAATGAAAAAATATACCCTTAAACAAGATAGAGCCGAGGTAATTGTTCCAGCCCTTAGTATTTATAATGCTATTTGCAAATGGTCCGACATTACCGAAATGCATGTGCCTAAAATTGGCTTGGCCGATGGACTCATTCATCATTTATATGATATGGTGGAGTCTTAATTTTAGTATATTTAGGTTAACTAAATATACATTTCATGAAAAAGTATTTTTTTCTACTTCTTGCGTTTATTCCCTTTTTAGCTTTTGCGCAAACAATGGATTCAACTTGGATAGTAAATAACTATACCAAAACAGAATTAATGGTACCCATGCGTGATGGTATTAAATTATTTACTACCATTTATGCTCCAAAAGATAATACGGAGAAGCATCCTATTCTTTTAGAAAGAACGCCCTATTCTTGCGCGCCCTATGGTGCTAATATTTATAAATCTTACTGGAACTCTCCTAGAAAATATTTCTTAAAAGAAAACTACATACTTATTATACAAGATGTACGCGGTCGTTGGATGAGTGAAGGAAGTTTTGAAGATATTCGACCATATATTCCAAATAAAAAACCAGGTCAAATTGATGAAGCCACAGATACTTATGATGCTATTGATTGGATGGTAAAAAATGTAAACAACAATAATGGTAATGTGGGTGTGTTTGGTATATCTTACCCAGGCTTCTATGCCACATTAGCAACACTAAGTAATCATCCTGCTTTAAAAGCAGTTAGCCCTCAAGCGCCCGTTACAGAATGGTTTATTGGTGATGACTTTCACCACAATGGAGCTTTTATGCTTGCCGATGGTTTTGCTTTTTATTCAGGATTTGGAAAACCAAGACCTAAACCAACCACTGTAGGACCCATAGGATTTAATTTCACCAACCCTGATAATTTTGATTTTTACTTGCAAACAGGCGCCATTCCTAATTATACAAAATTGATGGGCGATAGTATTAAATTTTGGAATGATTTAATGGCACATCCAAATTATGATGAATTTTGGCAAGTAAGAAATACTAGAAAACATGTAGAGGATATAAACCCATCTATTGCTACTTTAATTGTAGGTGGTTTATACGATGCAGAAGATTGTTTTGGTGCCTGGAATTTATATAAAGCCATTGAAAGTAAAGCAAAAAACAATAATAAATTAGTCATGGGCCCTTGGTACCATGGGCAATGGGCAAGTAATGATGGAACACAATTAGGCAATGTGCAATTTGGATCTAATACAAGTGAATGGTTTGGACAAAATATAGAACTCCCTTTCTTTAATTATTACTTGAAAAATAAAGGAAGCATTGATAAAATTAAAGAAGCCAATATCTTTTTCTCTGGTAGTAATGAATGGAGACAATTACCCAATTGGCCAGTGGCTGATATGAAAATGCAATCGTATTTATTAAGTGACCATGGGACTTTAAAAGCAGGCAACAAAGCCACTACTGTTTCTGGTTATGAAGAATATATAAGTGATCCGGCTAAACCCGTTCCCTATATTTCAGATAACTATATGATGAAAAGCAAGCCAGCACGACATTATAGAGAATACATGGATGATGATCAGAAATTTACTTCAAGAAGAACTGATGTACTAGTATATAAAACACCTGTATTAACCGAAGACCTTACTTTAGGCGGACCTGTGGTGGCTGATTTAATGGTAGCCATGTCTGGTACCGATGCCGACTTTGTAGTGAAGTTAATAGATGTGTATCCAGATAATTTTGAATACGAGACCAATAAGAAGGATTATTTAATGAGCGGATATCAACAATTAGTTAGAGGAGAAATAATGCGCGGCAAGTATAGAAATAGTTTTGAGAAGCCAGAAGCATTTGTGCCTAATAAACCAACTGCGGTTAAGTTTACTTTACCCGATATTGCACATACTTTCAAAAAAGGTCATCGCATGATGATTCAAATACAAAGCAGCTGGTTCCCACTTGTTGACAGAAATCCACAACAATTCATGAATATTTATCAAGCCAAAGATAGCGATTTCAAAAAAGCAACTATTCGTATTTATCATGATGCCTCTGTGATTCAGCTACCCGTATTAAAATCTTAATTAAGAATATAGAAGCTTAGTAAAGTCGCTTCATCAAAAAAGCCTTCTTCAATTTAATATAGAAGAAGGCTTTTTTATTTAAAATAGTTTTTCGATTTTTTTTGACCTATTTTAAATTCATATAATCCTGTAAATGTTCAATAAGTGATTTTTGAGAGTCAATTGTATGTTTGATTATATCACTTTGACTAATTAAATTAATTAGCTTCCCATTTTCAAAAACGGGTAAATACCGTAAAGTATTTTCAGTCATTATTCTACTGCACTCTTCAATGGTGTCACAACTATTTAAAATAGGCATATCAGTAATCATAATCTCATCGACAGTGGTGGTATTAGAAGCCCTTCCTTCTAATACTACTTTTCTAGCATAATCTCTTTCAGTAAACATACCAACATACTCTTCTCCTTCTAAAACTATGAGGCAGCCAATATTAGCAGTCGCCATTATTTTTAAAGCATCGATAATAGAAGAGTGATTAGGCACCGAAATTAAGGTCCTATTCTTATTGCGTAATAACTCATTCACTGTTGGCATATACATGTTTTTTATAAATAGTTGCTAAACTTTATTTACTACTTTTTCGGTTTCGAGTAAACTATACATTAATTCTTTCACCTTATCAATAATTAATGGTACAACTGCTTCAATTTCAGGCGTCAATTCAATGCCTTGTTGCTGAATGCTTTCAATACTTACCACAAATAAATCAATAATAGGCATGGTACCCATTAATTGCAAAGCACTTACCATATCTTTTAAGCCGATATCATGCGTACTCATTGCAGGTGGAAAATCTTTGGCAAATTTTGGTTTAATTAAACGGATGGTGCCAGGAGGATTTTGATCTAATGTCGCGTCTATTAGAATTACGTTAGGGTATTGTTCAAAATACTCTAAAAGATGAAAACCTCCTGTACCACCGTCTAAAACATCCACCCCTGCGGGCAAATTGTCATGAATCATTTTATTAGCAACCTGTACTCCAATGCCTTCGTCGCCCATTAAGTAGTTGCCGATTCCTAAGATTAAAATCTTGTTTGATGACTGCATGTTATATTGTTATTTTTTTTCTGGATTAGGTGTTTGAGGCTTGTTTTTATCAAAAACTTCCTCTTCTATAAATTTCCAGCCGCCACCCATACTGCTTATTTCACCACGACCTTCAACATAGTCATGATAAAACACCAAGTAAACGTGTATTACTGCAAACAATATAAAAAACCACATTGCCCAATGATGAACTACTCTTGTAAAAGCATCGCCGCCAAACATGGCTGGAACCCAACTAAATAAATTAGGCAACCACCAGCCACCCATGGCAGCATACAAACCAAATCCTGTAAATACCTGAACCAAAAAAGCGATAAAAGTTAAAAAATAAATAAACCCTGCCATCGCATTATGCCCAATACTTAAATGATGCTGCTCTTTCCCATTTTTCTTAAGCATCAAAATGTCAATTTTAAAAACTGTCCACATTTCTTGAAAAAATCTTTTTGAGGTGGGAATAAACTGATTCCAATTAGCAAATTTATTGCCTACAAAGCCCCAATAAATTCTAAATAGAAAATTAAAAAAGAACAAATAAGCTGCTGCAAAATGTATATATCTAAACCAGCCCATGATATAACTATTGGAAGCATCTCTCTGCGTTTGAATCGCCAGTGGATTCGAAATATAAAAACCTGTTACTATCAAAGCCACTAATACTAATGCATTGAGCCAATGATATAAACGTACAGGCAATTCCCAAACATAAACTCTTCGAAGTCTTTGAATATGTAATAATTTACTTGCCATAAATTTTATTTTAAAAATGATTAATCACCTACCACACTTATACGACTAATGGTCTTTCCATTTTCATCATACAAGTGCACACTACAAGCCATACAAGGATCAAAACTGTGTATGGTACGTATAATTTCCAATGGTTGAGTTTCGTCGTGCACTGGTGTATCTATTAACGCAGCTTCATAAGCAGACATTTGTCCTTTATTGTCTCTTGGTGATGCATTCCATGTAGTAGGAACCACTAATTGATAGTTGGCAATTTTTTCATCCTTAATATTAATCCAATGCGCCAGTGCGCCTCGTGGTGCTTCTGAATGACCCACTCCAAATGCTTCTTTAGGCCAAGTAGATGGATCAAATTTTGACATTTCTGCCATTTTCGTATCACCTGCTTTTATATTAGCAATTAAACTATCATAAAATTCTAATGCCCAATCGGCTGCCAATACTGCTTCTAAACCTCTTGCTGCAGTTCGGCCCAATGTAGAAAATAATGCAGTAACTGGCACATTTAAATCTTTTAAAGCTTTATCAACTACTGCTTTATAATCTTCTCTGCCTCTAGCATAACCAACTAATACTCTAGCTAAAGGGCCCACTTCCATTGCATGTCCTTTCCATCTTGGTGTTTTTAAATAACTATATTCTTTGGTAGTATCTAAATGCTCAAATGGAGGCTTAGGGCCATTGTAATTAATTTTGCTCTCTCCTTTCCAAGGATGTAACCCCTTATCTTTCCCCTCTTTGTAATCATACCAAGAGTGTGTAATAAATTCTTGTACCTCATCTTCTTTTCTTAAATCAACTTCATGTACTTTACTAATATCTTTATTTAATATAGCACCTGGAGGGAATTTATAAGATTTAGTATCGCGATAACCATTAGTTGGTAAATCACCATAAGCTAAATAATTTCCTAGACCACCTCCAATAGCACCCCAATCTTTATAGAAAGAAGCTACTGCCATTAAATCTGGAATGTACACTTGGTTAATAAAGTCCTTGCCTTGTTTTAGTAATTGATGAACATAGGCCAACCTTTCTGCATTAATACCACTTACATCATCCAATCCGATAGAACATGCCATACCACCTACTAAATAATTAGGGTGTGGATTTTTACCGCCAAAGATAGCTTGCACTTTTACAATTTCTTTTTGCCATTCTAATGCTTCTAAATAATGCGCTAATCCAATAAGATTCACTTCTGCAGGAAGTTTATAAGCAGGATGCCCCCAATAACCATTGGCGAAAATACCAAGTTGACCACTCTCCACAAACTTGGCCACTCTCTTTTGTATATCGCTAAAATAACCAGGTGAACTTTTTGGCCAATGCGAAATGGTTTGTGCTAATTCAGATGTTTTTTTAGGATCTGCTTTTAACGCATTTACCACATCCACCCAATCCATTGCATGTAAATGATAAAAATGTACAACGTGGTCATGCATGTATAACACACAATGCATAAGATTTCTAACCAATTCTGCATTAGGAGGTACAACTATATCTAATGCATCTTCCACCGTTCTTACCGAAGTTAAAGAGTGAGTCGAAGTACATACGCCACATACACGGCCTACATAAGCCCATGCATCTCGCGGATCTCTTCCACGCAAAATTTCTTCTAATAAACGAACCATTGTACCACTGCTATAAGCATCTACAATTTTTCCGTTTTCAATATCAGCTTCGACGCGTAAATGACCTTCAATTCTTGTAATAGGGTCAACAACTATTCTTTTTTTACTCATAAAATAATTTGAAATGATGATTAATTAGGATGGTAGTTCGTGTTCGCTTTCCTTTCCTTCGTTTTCTAAATCATGAATGCTATTCTTTTTCCCAAAATTTGTCGCCACCGCATGACCTGCGATTGCAACTGCAGTAGCACCTAATGCAATTTTGCCAATTGAATCTGCGTCAGATTCAATACCAAACCCTGCAAAAGCAGAAGCGCGATCATATAATCTTCCATTATCCCAATAGTTTTCTTCACTACATCCAATACAACCGTGTCCTGATTGAATTGGATAACTTGTACCACCATTCCATTTCATGACACCACAAGCATTATAAGTTGTCGGTCCTTTACAACCCACTTTATATAAGCAATATCCCTTTCTTGCACTTTCATCATCAAAAGTTTCTACAAACAATCCTGCATCAAAATAAGGACGTCTATAACAAGTATCATGAACGCGTTTGCTATAGAAAGCTTTAGGTCGACCAATTCTATCTAATTCAGGTATAGTTCCAAAAGTTAATAAATGAACTATCACACCTGCCATCACTTCTCCAATAGGTGGACAGCCTGGTACTTTAATAATAGGTTTTCCTTTTATTATTTTATGTATGGGTGTTGCTTGCGTTGGATTTGGTTTTGCAGATTGTACACAACCATTACTAGCACAACTTCCCCAAGCAATTACGGCTTTAGCACCAGCAGCTGCTTCATCCAAAATTTGCATAGATGTTTTTCCACCAATCATACAATACACACCATCTGCAGCCAAAGGAACACTACCTTCCACACAAAGAATATATTCACCTTTGTATTTAGTCATTGTGTTTTTCAATGACTGTTCAGCCTGAATACCCGAAGCCGCCATTAATGTTTCGGTATAATCTAGGGAAACCATATCTAATAAGATATCAGCAACCATAGGATGTGAGGAGCGAATAAAACTTTCGCTGCAACAAGTACATTCTTGGAAGTGCAACCAAATGATAGGAATACGTGGCTTAGTTTCCATCGCTTTTGCAACTTGACCTATGGATGATTTTTCTAGCCCAATAAAGGCAGTCATCATACTAGCAAATTTCATAAAGTCACGACGGTTGTAACCCTTACGTATAACCTCCTCATAATAGGTAGGTTGTTTTACTTCGAGCATTTCGTTATCCATGCTGAAAAATTTAAAAGTGATAATTGTGGAAATTCAATAGTAAATTATTCACTTAAAATAAGATGACCGCTGATTTATATCATAAATGAAAATGATTCTAATCATATTCCTATTTTTAGAATCGTATTAATATTGATACATAAACAAAATATTATGAAAAAATTTATTGCTGTTTCTTTAATGATTTTTGTAGCCTTTTTACCAGAAGTTTTAATGGCACACCCTGGACATGGTGGACACGAAGGTGGCTATACCATTATCCATTACTTTGTTGAACCAATGCATGCAGTAGTTACAATTGGTTGTATTGTTGCAGTAATAGCATTTGTGCGTTATAGCAGAAAAAAAGTACAGCAATAAATTATGCATGAACTTTCAATTGTAATGAGCATCATTGATATTGCGACTAAGCAAATTGAAAATTCAGAGGCAACAGAGATTGAAGAAATTGAACTAGAAATAGGCGCCTTAAGTGGTATAGAAGAAAAATCTTTTGAATTTGCATGGAATCAAGGAGTAAAAAATACGCCATTACAAAATGCAGTTAGAAAAATAAACCATATAGAAGGAGTCGCGGGCTGTATGGATTGCATGATAGACTTTAGTATAAAAAATTTATTTGATGCCTGCCCTATATGTGGCGGGCATTTCTTAAACATTAAAAAAGGAAAAGAGTTAAAAGTAAAAAGCCTGTTAGTAAATATTAATAATAAAGATTAAACTTAAATTTATGTGTGCAACTTGCGGATGTGATGCAAATGGAACAGTAACAATGCATGTTCCAGGACAAGATAACAATCAAGAACATACTCATAGTCATGGGGAAGGACATAGTCACACTCATGCTAAAACTATTGTAGATGTAGAGCAAGACATTCTACAACAAAATAATTTATTAGCAGAACGCAATAAAGGATATTTTGATGCTAAAAATATATTGGCTTTAAATTTAGTAAGCTCTCCTGGCTCTGGAAAAACTACTTTATTAGAAAAAACATTAACAGATTTAAAGGGTGAATTAGAGTTTTGTGTAATAGAAGGTGATCAACAAACCACAAACGACGCCGATAGAATACACGCGACAGGAACTAAAGTAACTCAAATTAATACTGGCAAAGGCTGTCACTTAGATGCACATATGGTTTTGCATGCCTTACAAGGAATGAAACCTAAGAATAATTCTGTACTATTTATTGAAAATGTAGGCAATTTGGTATGTCCTGCTATGTTTGATTTAGGTGAAAAAGAAAGAGTAGTTATTATTAGTGTAACGGAAGGCGATGACAAACCTTTGAAGTACCCTGACATGTTTTATACTTCTACACTTTGTATTATAAATAAAACCGATCTCCTACCCTATGTTCCTTTTAATATTGAAAAAGTTAAAGAAAATGCGCTTAAAATAAATAGGAACTTGACTATTATAGAAGTGAGCTGTACCACAGGCGAAGGATTGCCGGCATGGTATAATTGGTTAAAATCAAAAGTGTTGGCCCCAGAACTTGCTTAATGCAAACATATTTTATTCATATCAATGGCTTAGTGCAAGGCGTAGGCTTTAGGCCTCATGTATTTAAATGTGCACAAGAAATGCAGTTAAATGGTTGGGTATGCAATGGAAATGATGGCGTACATATTGAAATAAACGCAAGCAAAGAAGAAGCAGAAAAATTTTATAGCAAAGTCGTTAATTCGGGGCCAACTAATGCCATCATTACTTCTTCTTCATTAGCAATAACAGCAACAAAAATATATTCAAGCTTTGAAATTGTTCATAGTAATGAAACGGGTAATCCCAATTTATTATTAACACCCGATTTTGCTATCTGTCAAAGCTGTGAAAAGGAAATATCCGATTCAACAAACAACAGATATCAATATGCATTTACTACTTGCCTGCATTGTGGCCCAAGGTATTCCATTACAAAATGCTTGCCCTATGACAGAGCACATACTACAATGCACAAAATGCATATGTGTAGTAGTTGCGAGAAAGAATATCATGATATAGAAGATAAAAGACACTATAGCCAAACAAACAGTTGTCCAAATTGTGCCATTCAAATGCACCTTTTCAACTCTGCTAACACTTGCATAGATCACAACAATGATTCTATTGTCATGACCGTCTTAAATGTATTAGCAAAAGGTGAAATTATTGCGGTTAAAAGTATGGGAGGTTATTTACTAATCTGTGATGCTACTAATGCGCAGACCATCGAAAAATTAAGGATTAAAAAAAGAAGACCCGCAAAGCCTTTAGCAATATTATATAAAAACGTTGAACGTTTAAAAGATGATGTGATTATACGTTCAATTGAAGAAGATGCACTCCGTTCAACTATTGCTCCCATTGTGTTGTGCGCCATTAAGAAAGAATCATCGAATCCGTTGCCTTTACAAAACATTGCACCAGGTTTAGATAAATTAGGTGTCATGTTACCTAGTTCTCCCTTATTATATTTATTAGCAAATCAGTTTGACAAACCTCTTATTGCAACAAGTGGTAATATTAGTGGTGCTCCTATTATTTATTCAGATGTAGAAGCTTTAGAGCATTTATTTGAAGTAGCTAGCTTAGTACTTACTTACGATAGGGATATTGTTGCACCACAGGATGATAGCGTTTTACAATTTACAAAAAATGAACAAAAAATTATATTAAGAAGAAGCAGAGGTTTAGCTCCTAATTATTTTCCAAATACTATACAGGGTGTAGAAGAAAATATTTTAGCTACTGGAGGTGAATTAAAAAGTGCATTTGCTATTTCCAATCATGGTCAAGTTTTTATAAGTCAATTCTTAGGTGATCAATCAAATGTAGAAGCACAAGATGCATATGCACTTACCTTTAGAAACTTTCAAAAACTATTTAAAACCTTGCCTCAAAAAGTATTGATAGATAGTCACCCAAACTATTTTGTAAGTTATGCTGGTAAAGAAATTGCAAAAAAATTAGAAGTACCCGTATATGAAATACAACATCACAAGGCTCATTTCGCTTCGGTTTTAAGTGAAAATAAATTACTTAATAGTACTCATAATATAGTAGGATTTATATGGGACGGCACAGGTTATGGGGAAGATGGTCAAATATGGGGAAGCGAATTATTTGAATATCATGAGAAAGAATTTATAAGATTAGCTCACCTAGCATACTTCCCTATTCTGGTAGGAGATAAAATGAGCAAAGAACCTAGATTGTCTGCGCTTAGTTTATTGTCGGCGACAGGTGAAATAGATTTAGTAAAAAAATATTTTAGTGAACAAGAATGGCAATATTATTCTAAATTAATTGAGCAGCCCGCCTCCATTCAAACAAGTAGTATGGGTCGTTTTTTAGATGGTATTACTTGCCTAATGGGCTTAGGTAGTAAAAATAGTTATGAAGCAGAAGGCGTTATGAAGTTAGAAGCTATAGCACGTGAGGCCTATGCTCACAAAGCCTATTATTCATTTGAAATTAAAGGGAGTCAAATACAATGGGGCTCGTTTTTAGCAGAGCTCATTCTAGATATTAAATTAATTAAAGAGACTGGCTTTATTGCTAGAAAAATAATGAATAGCCTTGTTGAACTCATAGTTCAATTAAGTAATAATTTGGATACAACAGATATAGCTTTTAGCGGTGGCGTATTCCAAAATGCACTTTTAGTAGATATGATCATTGAAAGAATAGGCCATGAAAAGAAAATATATTTTCAAAAAAATGTAAGCCCTAATGATGAGGGTATATCATTAGGGCAATTGGCGTATTATATAAACAAACCCCTATGGGAAAATGAGATAAATCCCAATAGCATCCGAAAAGTAGAAGAAATAATTGTAATATAGAAATTTGATAAAAATATAAATAAAAAAATATGTGTTTAGCCATCCCCGGAAAATTAATAGCCATAACAGCACAATTAGACGACACTTTTAGAACAGGAAAAGTTTCCTTTGGTGGTATTCAAAAAGAAGTGAACCTTTTTATGGTGCCAGAAGCTAAAATAGACGACTACTTATTAGTGCATGTAGGTGTTGCAATAAGTGTTGTAGATGAAGAAGAAGCCAAATTAACTTTTAAGTATTTAAAAGATATGGGCGAAGTTGAAGAATTAGAAACCCCTATAAATTAAATCAAAAAGCTATGAAATTTTTAACTGAATATCGTGATCCAGAAATGGTGGTGCAATATGTAAAAGAAATTAAAGCAATCACCACAAAGCCATGGACCTTAATGGAGATATGTGGTGGACAAACGCATAGCCTTGTAAAAAACGGTATATTAGATATGTTGCCCAAACTTATTACCATGGTGCATGGACCAGGCTGCCCAGTATGTGTAACAAGCGTAAGTGTAATTGATGAAGCTATCTATTTAGCAGAACAACCCCATGTCATACTTTGTTCTTTTGGCGATATGCTGAGAGTACCTGGAAGTAAAAAAAGTTTATTGGAAGCAAAAGCAGAAGGCGCTGATATACGCATTTTGTATTCACCTTTAGAAGCAGTACAATTAGCCAAATCAAACCCCGATAAACAAGTGGTATTTTTTGCTGTAGGTTTTGAGACCACCGCACCAGCGAATGCACTAAGTGTGGTGCATGCAGCAAGTTTAGGACTTAATAATTATAGTATACTTGCATCTCATGTTTTAGTGCCTCCTGCGATGGAAGCCATTTTAGGAGATGATGAAAATACGATTAACGCATTCTTAGCTGCCGGTCATGTATGCACCATTATGGGTATAGATGAATATTACCCAATTGCAGAAAAATATAAATGCCCCATTGTTGTTACTGGTTTTGAACCTGTTGATTTATTGCAAGGTATATTAATGGCTGTGCAACAATTAGAAAGAGGAGAATATAAAGTAGAGAACCAATATGCAAGAAGTGTTCAAAGAGAAGGTAATAAAATGGCGAAAGAAACTATTCAAAAAGTATTTACTGTTAGTGATAGAGTTTGGAGAGGCATTGGCAATATACCAGAAAGCGGTTATGAAGTAAATGAAAAATATAAAAATTTTAATGCTCGAGTTAAATTTAAAATTAATATACCGCTTGCAGAAGAAAATAAAGAATGTATAAGTGGCGCTATAATGAAGGGTTTGAAAAAACCTAAAGAATGCCCCAATTTCGGTATTCAATGCAAACCTGAACACCCGCTAGGTGCACCAATGGTAAGTAGTGAAGGCGCTTGTGCCGCTTACTACCATTATGCAAGCGCTGATGAAGTAGTTCTTGAATAAATAAAATAATATTCTAGATTTAAAAATTGAATAAGAATCAAGACAAGCACCCCTTTAATAAACCTATATATAAACAGAATATGTCAACTAAAATAAAAATGAATATAAGTTGCCCCATGCCAAAATTCGATTTTGATGTTATTACCATGGGCCATGGAAGTGGTGGTTTACTTACCCATAAGTTTTTACAAAGTGGGGTATTTGATATTTTAAAAAATGATCTACTCGATCAACAGCATGATGGTGCCATTTTTGAACTCACAGGAAAAACAGCCTTTAGTACCGATAGCTATGTCATCTCGCCTATTTTTTTCCCGGGTGGTAATATTGGAGATTTAGCTATTAATGGAACAGTCAATGATATTGCCATGTGTGGCGCAGAAGCTAAATATATGTCCTTAGGTTTTATAATTGAAGAAGGCTTTACCATGAAAGAATTTTGGGAGGTATTGGTAAGTATTAAAAATGCAGCCGATAAAGCCAATGTCAAAATTGTTACAGGCGATACCAAAGTGGTGGAAAAAGGAAAGGGAGATAAAATTTTTATCAATACTTCCGGCATTGGCATGGTTCATCCAAAGGCCAATATTCATCATAATAATATTGAAGAAGGAGATGTTATTATTGTAAGTGGAAATATAGCCAATCATGGAATTGCTATAATGAGTATAAGGGAAGGACTCGATTTTGAAACAGCTATTGAAAGCGATACTGTGAATTTAAATCACACTGTTTTACGACTAATTAATACTTTTGGTAACGATATTAAATTTTTACGTGATCCAACCAGAGGAGGTGTCGCCTCTGTATTAAATGAAATTGCAGAATTAACACAATTAAGCTTTTATCTAGAGCAATCATTAATACCACTTAACGATGCAGTTGAGGGTGCATGTGAGATGCTAGGATTAGACCCATTATATGTAGCCAATGAGGGACTATTTTTAGCAGTAGTCAAAAAAGAAATAGCCCAAAGTTTCTTAACCAGCTTGAAAGCAGATGAGAATGGCACCCATGCAGCTATCATAGGAGAAGTAACCCATACCAACCCTGGAAAAGTAATTATGAAAAGCAGGGTGGGTGGAAAAAGAATTGTTACTTATCTCACAGGAGAACAACTACCTAGAATTTGCTAGTATAATTTTTTTAAGATCGGCTGTAAGGTTTTCAAATTCATCAGTAGCATTATTACAAAGTATAATAAGTGTGGCTCTGTTTTCAAGAAAGCGTATAATAATAGTTTTGTAGCCTGGGTTATCTCCATTATGCCACACAATATTTTCTTGGGGTCTTAACTCCCATCCAAAACCATAATTAGATACTTTACCTGTACTTAATTGCATGGGTGTAAAGGCAGCTGCTAAAGTAGTTTGGCTAATTAATTTATTGGTATACAAAGCCTGATCCCATTTTAATAAATC
>CAINWZ010000155.1 GCA_903854725.1 uncultured Bacteroidota bacterium | reverse complement strand
TGACTTTTTTGAACACAAAGGAACTGCACTTTATTCTATATGTGGGGATGCCACAGGTCATGGAGTGGCTTCTGGTATGATGGTTTCGGTTACCAAAGCGGGTTTAAATGGAATAGATGCCTTACCGGCTAATACCATCTTACAAAAATTAAATAATGTTATAAAGAATATAGATCTGGGAACCTTAAGAATGAGCTTGAATATTGTTCAAATTAAGCCTACTGAATTTGAATTGAGCTCTGCGGCCATGCCTCCAGTATACCATTATGTGGCAGCCACTAATAAGGTGGAAGAGTTGCTTATACAAGGGCTTCCTTTGGGTGGGTTAAAAGAAGAGCATTTTGATAGCATTACCAGAAGCTTTAATAAAGGAGATATTATCATACAATTGTCAGATGGCCTTCCTGAAGCGCCTAATTTAACGGGTGAAATGTATGATTATGAACGTTTAAGACAACTAATTGAAAACAATGGTACTGAAACCGCTGAAGGACTGATTAAAGTATTGATGGCTTCGGTAGACGAATGGTTACAAGGTCAGCATAATCCTGATGACATTACCTTGGTGGTGATTAAAAAGAAGTGATGATAAAATAATGGTTTATTTTTTTATAACTAATGTATAAGTTATAAATTAGTATTCTAAACCCATCTTATTTTATGTCTTCGTCGCAGCATTCAATCAATTATATTACTATTAGTAATCATGAACATTGTGTAGTAAAGAAAAATATTGAAAATCAACAGCATGGATTATTTGCCAATGCTGCTTTTAAAAACGGCGATGTAATAGTTGCCTTTAATGCTTCTAAAATTGTAGATACTCCTAATTACCTAACGGTACAAGTAAGTGAACACAAACACATTCATTTATTCCCTGAATATTTGCAATATGTAAATCATTGTTGCGAACCCAATGTTTTATTCAATACCACGACTATGCAATTAGAATGCATTAGTGATATTGAAACAGGAGAAGAGCTTCGTTTTTTTTATCCAGCTACAGAATGGAAAATTGCACAACAATTTGTTTGTAATTGCGGTAAGCCTAGCTGCGTTGGGTTAATCCAGGGTGCTGCTGATACATCTACTGAAGTTTTAAATAAATACAAGCTTACCGATTTTATTAAATCCATGGCTGCCAGGTACAAAGCCTTCTTGTTACTATTTTAAATAAAAAACCCCGAGATTTATTTTCTCAGGGTTTTGTGAGCAATAAGTTTTAAAAATATTTAGTTACACCTGGTATTGCAATGGGGTAGTAACCATCTGCATTGGGTAATACAGGAGGTTCAGCATTCCAATCATATACTTTCGGATGAATATCAATACCTGAATTAATGGCTTTATCCCATTCAATCACTTGCCCCGTATAGGTAGCCATACGTCCTACTATAGAAGTCATTGTACTACTTGCACCATTTTCTGCATCTGCGTATTTATATTCTCCTTTTGCAATGGCAGCAAATAATTCATCATGCTCTGTTTGATAGGGATTGTTTTCGGCTTTAGTATCATATTGATATATAAGCTTTCCACTATGGTCTTTAATATTTGCAGCACCACAGAATATTTTTCCTTTAGTACCTACTAATAACTCATCCACTTTACTCATCGTACCTGGAATATGTCTACATTGACTATTTAAGATAGAACCATCTGCGTATTCAAATTCTACAAAGTGATGATCAAAAATTTCTCCATGGTCTTTTCCTTTTCTAACTTGACGTCCACCAAAGCCTTGTGCTTTTACCGGATGTCCTCCTTTAAACCAATTGATCACATCTAAATTATGAATATGTTGTTCAGTAATATGATCTCCGCATAACCAATTAAAATAATACCAATTGCGCATCTGGTATTCCATCTCGGTTTGATTGTATTTTCTTGGTCTTACCCAAACGCCATCATTGTCCCACCATGCTTGTGCTGAAGTAATATCACCAATCAAATCTTTTCTTTTATACAATTCACGATATGAATTTTGGTAATGTCTTTGTAAGCCTACTACAACATTTAATTTCTTTTGTTTGGCAATAGCAGCTGTTGCTAGTACACTTTGTATGCCTGCAGGGTCTGTCGCTACCGGCTTTTCCATAAATACATGCTTGCCTTGTTTAATAGCTTCTGCAAAATGAATGGGCCTGAAACCTGGAGGTGTAGAAAGTATCACTACATCCGCGAGTGCAATAGCTTTTTGATACGCATCAAAACCAGTGAACCTTCTTTCTTCAGGAACATCTAATCTTTTTGCTAATTCGCCTATACTATTATTGATTTCATCTGTCAATGATTTATGGCAGTTGTCTAAATTGTCTTTAAAAGCATCAGCCATTGCTACAATTTTTACATTTTGCTTGCTTGATAAAGCTTGCATGGCTGCTCCAGTTCCCCTGCCTCCGCATCCTACTACAGCAATTTTTATAACATCATCTGCACCAGAAAAAAAGTTGGCTCTAGATAATAATGGCGCAGCTAATATTCCTCCTGCTAAAAGACTGGTTCCTTTTACGAAATCTCTTCGTGAATTATTTCCCGAAAATGGTTTGTTCATAATGGTAATTTTTAATTTATAAATTTAAATAAGCCTTAAAAAATTGGGTAATCTCTTCCTCGGAAGGTTGTACAAATGGTCGCACAAGCCTTATTCCCACTTGTTTTGCTTCGGTAAGCCACCATTTGCTTTTTGGAATTTGTGGATCTCTTCTATTCCAAATAGGATCAGAATGAAATCTTTTTGCAGATCTTAATTCAATAGCAACATCTAAATAACTTCCACCCTTTAATGTTTTAGGATATTTAGATTCATTAGGGGCTATGGTTAATTGTTGATTGTTTATTTTTTCAAAAGCAGCTGCATCATAATGATCTAATGTCCATTCCATCATGTTACCTAATATATCATATAAGCCCCAGGGGTTAGGTAATTTTTTTCCCACTTTATGAAAAGCGTTTTCGCTATTTTTTTCATACCATGCATACTTTTCTAAGTCTGCAGGATTGTTTCCAAAAAAATAGGCAGAAGTAGTGCCTGCTTTACATGCATATTCCCACTCTGCTTCGGTAGGTAAACGATAAAACACTTTTGTTTTTTGATATAACCATTTACAATACATAATCGCTGTGCGCTGCGACATGCTATTAGCAGGATAGCCACCTTCTTTTCCCATACCCCAACTTAAATCTACATATTGTGGACTAGGCCTTGTAATGGCATCTACACTCACATTCTGACTCGTAGATTCATCTTTTAAATAAACATCCAATTCATCTCTAGTCACTTCATAGGCGCTCATCCAAAAAGCAGCTAGCGTTATTTTATTTTGTGGTCCTTCATCTGCACTTCTTCCTTTTTCATTACCTGCACTACCTATTATAAATTCACCCGCTTTTATAGGAACCATTTTAAAACTTAAATTACTGCCGGTAATTTTTTGGTCGTAGCTTATAAAAGCGGCTTCATTATTTAAAGTATTTGTATTGTTTTGTTGCGCTAAAATAGCAGAACTGCTGATACAACAAAACCCAATTAATAAATATAGAATACTCTTTTTCACAATCGCTTTTTAGTCTATTAAGATAAATCAAAATTTATTGTTTTTGCTAATTTTCACCTTGAATTACATTAGCGGCTTGCCAATATTTTTTAAAATTGGGAGTGCTTTCAAAATGAAGCTTTCCGTTTTGAATAGTAGTTATTAATAAGGCAGCCTTATTAGCTGCTGCCATTTTTTTTGCTTCTTTGATGGGCAATATACTGCAGGCAGTAGCTAGCCAATCGGCCGTAGCGCCATGTTTGGCTATGATGGTGACATTTCTTAGGTTCGTCACCCCATAGCCTGTTCTAGGGTCGATAATATGAGAATATTTAATTCCTTTATGTTCAAAAGATTGATAAACATCGCCAGAAGTAGCGACAGCGCTATTTTGTAATAGCAATTTTTTAGTTAGTAAGTCATCCGTTGTTTCAGGAAGGTTTATGCCAATGAGCCATCCCTTATTATCTAAGGGATTCCCACTCATTACAATATCCCCACCAGCATCGGCCAATGCTTGATGTATTCCATTTTGTGCCAAATAATCAATCACCCATTGAGCAATATATCCCTTGGCTATGCCTCCAAAATCTAATTGCATGCCAACATGGGGAAGAAAAATAGTTTGTGCTATAGTATTAATTTTTAATTGGTTAAACCCAACTAATTTTTTGGATGCAACTATAATTGGAGTGGAGGGAAATTGTTTCGATTTTCTAGCCTTTCTCCATAACGCGCTTAAAGGACCAATAGTAATGTCATAAGTGCCCGAACTTTCTTCATAAGCATGTTTAGATTGTTTCACTAGATCAAACATAGCGGAAGACATTTTTATCGGTCGCAAACCCGCACTAGCATTGATGATAGACAATTCGCTACTTGAATCATAATTACTAAAAATATGGTTCAGGGAATCTATTAATTGAAAACATTTCTGAGCTAAGGTATTGGCTTGATTGGAGTCTGTACTCACCAATATCAAATTAAAAGGTGAGCCCATTTTTGTTTCAGTATAGATAAATTTCTTGCTTTGTGCAGTTAAGAAGGGTGTAAAAAATACAAGAAGGGCAATTGTATAAATGAGTCGTTTCAAACTTGTTGTTATTAATACTTATGCCTAAATTTAAGTTATAAAATATACAACACCATGGAACGTAGAAATTTTTTAAAACAAAATGTTTTAGCAGGAGGAGCCCTCTTTGCAAGTACTAGTTTGTTAGCAAGTAAAGCCAATACATCCATTGCTATGGAACCAGTTCCCTTTAAATTGAATTATGCCATTCATGATGGCATGTTTAGAAATACAGCAGGGCCTGATTTTATAGAACAAATAAAGTATGCCCATAGTTTAGGCTTTACTGCTATTGAAGACAATGGTATGATGAGTAGAACACCTGAAATGCAACAAAAAATTGGGGATACATTGGCCTCTCTCGGAATGCATATGGGTGTGTTTGTAGTCAACTTCTCCATAAATGATAAAATTAATTTAACCACTGGTACACAAGAGTGGAAGGATAAATTTACAGCCTCATGTAAAGAAGCAGTAGAAGTAGCTAAAAGAACAAATGCTACATGGATGACTACAGTCCCAGGAAATTTTGATAGAAGATTGCCCATGGATATACAAACAGGAAATGTGATTGAAGGATTAAGAGCGGGAGTTGAAATTTTAGAAAAGAATAATTTAATAACAGTATTAGAGCCTTTGAGTGACACGCCCGATTTATTCTTACGCCATTCAGATCAAACCTATGCCATTTGCAAAGCTATAAATAGCCCAGCTTGTAAAATTTTATTTGACATGTATCACATGCAAAAAAATGAAGGCAATATTATTAATAATATAAATAGATGTTGGTCTGAAATTGGATATTTCCAAATTGGAGACAACCCTGGTCGCAACGAACCAGGAACGGGAGAGATGAATTATAAAAATATCTTCAAACACATACATGGTAAGGGTTACAAAGGTGTATTGGGTATGGAACATGGCAATGCTGGTGCAGATAAAGAAGGTGAGGTAGCATTGGTAAAAGCATATAGAGACGCAGATAATTTTTAATAGAAAGTATTTATAAAATACATTTTAAATAAGTAATACAATTACTAAATAACTATACCTATGATGAAAAAATATTTTTTATTTTTTTTAGCTTTTATCTTGGCTGGTAATACTATCGCTCAAAACTATCAACCCAATTGGGAATCCTTAAACACTAGAAAAATACCATCTTGGTTTCATCAAGATAAATTTGGCATCTTTATTCATTGGGGGGTGTATTCGGTTCCTTCCTATGCACCTATTATGCCCAATAGCGGATATAGTTATTCTGAATGGTATGGACATAGATTATTTGAGAAGCAAAAAGATTTTATGACTTTTCACAATAAAAATTATGGAAGCAGTTTTGCCTATGATCAATTTGAACCTATGTTTAAAGCCGAAATGTTTGATCCTAATCAATGGGCTGAAGTGTTTAAAAAATCGGGCGCGCGTTATGTAGTGTTAACTTCTAAGCACCATGATGGCTATACATTATGGAATAGTGCAGAAGCCGATAGAGATTGGAATAGACCTTGGAATGCTGTAACAGGAACACCTAAGCGTGATTTATTGGGAGACCTTTCCACTTCAGTAAGAGATGCTGGACTTAAAATGGGCTATTATTATTCTTTATACGAATGGTTTAATCCATTGTGGTTGTATGACCGAAAAAAATATGTTACCGAGCATATGACACCTCAGTTTAAAGATTTAGTGACGAAATACAAGCCATCTGTTATTTTTTCAGATGGGGAATGGGACATTTCTGATACGGCTTGGCAAAGCCCTGCATTACTTGCTTGGTTGTTTAATGAATCTCCTGTAAAAAATGAAGTAGTAGTGAATGATCGTTGGGGAAATAATACTAGGGAAAAAAATCATGGTGCTATGTACACGACATCTGAATATGGAAGCGGTATGGATGCAAGTATAATTTGGGAAGAGAGTCAAGGGGTAGGTTATTCTTATGGCTATAATAGAAATGAACAATTAAAAGATTATAAAACCAGTCATGATTTAATTTTAATGTTAGGAGATATTGTTTCAAGAGGCGGTAATTTATTATTAGATATTGGACCTGCAGCAGACGGCACGATTCCTGTTATCATGCAACAGCGTCTTTCAGATATAGGGGATTGGTTGGCTGTTAACGGGGAAGCTATTTATGAAACAGAAGCCTGGAGGCCAGCACAATGGAGCAATGGCTATGTTCCTCCTAAAAAAGGGGCTAGTTATATGTCCAATTATAATGTTGCTAAATTAGTTATCCCTCAAAAGGATAGTGCTTACATCGAAACCTTCTTTACAAAAAAAGGGAATGATATTTATTGTATCATTCCTTCTTATCGAAATAATATTACTATCAGAGATGTAAAATTGCCTAGTAACGCTATTGCAAGTGTTTTAGGTGCGAATGTAACATGTAAGTGGAAACAAAAAGGTAAAGATGTAGTCATTGATTTAACTGGGCTAAAACCAAATAGTATTTCTTCTTCAGGAATATTTGTAGTGAAATTAAAAGAATAAATAATTAGTAGTATACTTCATTAAAAAAGGTCCCGATATATCAGGACCCTTTTTAATTTCTAAGGAAGGAGGTGTTATTTTAAATTATATTTTTTCATTTGGTTGTTCATTACCTTAAACCATAAAGGAGGCACCAATGAAAGTAGAATCATACCAGGATAGCCTGTGGGCATTTGAGGTGCATTATCATAGCTTCTTAATATCTGATACTTCCTGGAAGCCAAGTAGTGATGATCGCTATGACGACTTAACTCAAATAACATTAAACGACCAATAATATGGTTGCTATTCCAACTGTGATGTGGTTGTACGCGTTCAAATTGATGATCGCCTGTTTCATTTCTAGTAAGTCCATAATGTTCAATATAATTTACCGATTCAAGTAATAGCCCACCTATTAAAGCAGCAACTATAAATAAAAGCGTAATGGTCCATCCAAAAAAGAAAAGGATTATGATTACAAGAGCAGCTTGAATCAATTGGAATAATAACATTTCATTTTGTAGTGAAAACCAATAACTACCTTTTTTAGTAAGCTCTTCATTGGCAATTTTCCAAGCGCTTTTATAAGTGCCAATTAATGTTTGAGGCCAAAATGCATATAAAGATTGGTTGTATTTTGCTGTGCTGGGATCTGAAGCGGTTGCAACATGTTTATGATGACCTTTATTGTGTTCAATAAAAAAATGCATATACAAACTAGTTAACAAAAGCAATTTTGCAAAAGTTTGTTCCATCTTATTTACTCGATGTCCTAATTCATGCGCCACATTAATACCAAAAGTGCCACATAATAAACCCATACCAATGACTCTTCCTATTATTGTTGCGGCAGATAAAGAAGGCTCTTGTAAAGAGTGTAGGAATATCCATAAGGAATAATATTGCATGATTACTGCTGCATATAAAATGAAGTCATACAATTTATTTTTTTTAGCTAAAGATTCTTCCACTTCATCTAAATTATTTGCGTCTGCTTTAATAAATAATTCAAAAAAGGGAATAGCAAAAAATGTATATAATAAAGGGGCATAACAGATTAACCCATTTCCTTGAAAGGCTAATAAGGATAATACATATAATATAAAAGGAGTAATGTATTTAAAAGCCTTAATAGAAATATACATAGAAATATTTTTAATTTAAATAAAGTTCTGCCATTTTTTTAGCTTCAATAATGGGGTCGCCCTCATTTCTATTGGTTAAAACAATAATCATTAATTTTTGCTCGGGGAATAATAATATATGATTTCTAAAACCAATTGAACTTCCCCCGTGGTGAGGGTGGGTGATATTGTTATAATCTTCTACATGCCATCCATATCCGTAATCAATTATTTTTCCATTGTCTAATTTTTTTCTACTCCAAGCAGTTTTCTGCATTTCTGGACTGAGTAATTTATAATCCCATAATGCTTTAATCCATTTCGTCATCTCTACCGTATTTGTATAAATTCCACCGTCTCCTAAAACAGCACTGGTCAAGCTTTGATCGGTTTGTGTCCATACTCCATTTTCAAAAGAACTGCCATATGCTCTATTTACTACTGACGACTTTCCCTCTTCAAATGCCACTGTTGATTTCATGCCTAGTGGCATAAAAATATTTTGCTTTAAAAAAGTAGCAAAATCTTGACCACTTATTTTTTCTACTATGAGTGCTAAAATTCCATACCCTGTATTGCTATATCTATAATCGGTTCCTGCCTGGAAATAAAGCGAATCTGTTAAATACATTAATTGTAAGCAATTGGTATCATGCAATGGCTTTTGTTGTGTGACAGGCATTAAATCTTCATAGTCTACTAATCCAGAGCTATGCGTTAATAAATGCTTTATTTTAATTTTCTTACCATACGCTGGAAAACTAGAAAAATATTTAGTAAGCGGATCTTCTAAAGATAATTTATTGTTTTTTGCAAGTAGCAATATAGACATAGCAGTAAACTGTTTGGTAACAGAAGCCAATCTAAAATTAGTATAGGGGTCTATTTTTTCAAAATTAGTAAGTTCTTTTACGCCGTAACCTTTTTGAAAAACTATTTTATCGTTTTGATAAACAAGCACACTTGCCCCAGGTTTTGAATCTGAATTATATGCAGAAAATATAGCATCAATTTTTCTTTCTTTTATCAATAAGGCACTTGGCTTGCAAGCGCTAAATAATAAAACTCCTACAGTATAGATTGCTATTTTGTGAAATAATTTTGAACTCATTTTTTTAATAAATTTTGTAATTCAATTTGCGTCTCTCTAACCGCTTTTTCAGTTTGGGTTGTAGGCGCCATTTCTGTACTTTCTAAAATATTAAATAAACCTGTAAATTTTTGATAAATAGCAGGAAATTTATTGATCGATTGTTTTCTGCCTTCATAACAAATCACAGATAAATCGTGTTGACGTTGCCATTCTGCACTACTTGTTTTTACCCTAGGGTCCATTGTAATAGTAATAGGTTGTTCTTGGGTTTGTCCGTTAGCAATTAATCTTACTTTATAATTTCCTGGCATTACCCATGGAGAAGTGGCATCGGGAGCAGTGTTATGTATAATAGCTGTCATTGGATAGGCAGCAGGCACATTTAAAGGTGTATATCTCATATCCCATAAAAAACGATGGGCACCTGCGGTAGAAGCTAATATTTGTTGTGGTCTAATCCAATATAAAGGAATATTTACTTCTGGTATTTTATATAAAGTATCATTGCTGCTAAATGTTCTAATTACCTCGCCTTTATTATTTACTATTTCTAATTTTACTGGACTTGCACTATTGCTATTTAAATAGTAATCAATCATGGCACCATCTGGAGGATTTTCTCCTGCTGGTTCTTCTGGAGGCAAAGGAGTGTCTGTATTCATATTCCATCTAACTCTCATCGCTGTTTGAGGTTTAAACAAAACTGTCTCCTTTGCTTTATTTACATTGACTTGTCTTAATGGTGTAATATTATCTAATATCCAAAAACTACGACCATGTGTTCCAATAACCAAATCATCGTCTTTAATAACTAAATCACGAATAGAAGTGGCAGGCATATTTAATTTCAAAGACTGCCAATTTTCTCCTGCATCTAAGGAGAAATAAACTGCGTTTTCAGATCCAGCAAATAATAATCCTTTTCTTACTGCATCTTCTCTTACAGAATTAATAGGCTCATTAGGTAATCCATTAATTATTTTTTTCCAAGTAAGTCCGCCATCTGTTGTTTTATAAATATGAGCTGTCATATCATCGCAACGAATTCGATTCACGGCTACATATGCGGTGTTGACATCGAATCTACTTGCATCAATCATAGAAATTTTACTCCAAGAAGTAATGGCTGCAGGTGTAATATTTTTCCAATGCTTCCCACCATCTTTTGTTATATGAATTAAACCATCATCGGTACCTGCCCACAATACATTAAGATCTTGATAAGAAGGAGCAAGTGAATATACCACGCCACGTTGACGCATTTTTTTTAATTCTGGTGTATTATAGATACCAACACTTTCTGGGATATCCCAAGTGTCGCGTGTTAAATCGGGGCTAATGGTTTCCCAACTTGATCCCCCATTGGTTGTTTTAAAAATAATATTACCTGCAAAAAATAAAGTTTTATTATCAACTGGTGAAAATAATACAGGAGCAGTTCTAATAAAACGCACTTTGCCATTTCTTACAGGAATGGGTGAAATATTTTGTACTTGTGCAGTTCGCTTATCATACTTTGTAATTTTGCCGCCATAAATAATATTTGGATCTAATGGATCAACTGCTACATAACCATATTCTTCTACACCTACTGGATGCCATTCTCTAAAAGTAATTCCACCATCATTTGAACGAGAAGCAATTCCTACAGAGCCGCTTTCTTGTTGTCCGCCATATACATTATAAGGAAATGCATTATCTGTACTTACATGATAAAACTGAGCGGTAGCTTGATTATACCAGCTGGAATAGGTTTCACCTCCATTAACTGTAATTGTGCCACCTTGGTCTAAAGCCACTGCAATGATATTAGTATTATTGGGGTTAATCCAAAAACGGTGATAGTCATCTCCACCTGGTGCACCTTTAATGCCTTCCCAATTTTTTCCGCCATCTTTTGATTTCCACATTACCACATTCGCTGAATAAACAATGTCTTCATTTTTTGGATCTGCTTTTACTTCTGCAAAATCACTTCCTCTGCCCCATAAACGACCATCTGATGTTGTCATATACCAAGTTTCACCCGCATCATCACTTCTATAAATACCACCTTTTTTGGCAGCATCTACAGTTGCATACATTCTATTCGAATTGCTTGGTGCAATAGTAAATCCAATTCTTCCTAAACCATCTTCTGTTGTTGTAGGAAATCCATTAGTAATTTTTTTCCAAGTAGTACCTCCATCTATTGATTTATACAAACCACTTGCTACACCATTCCAATCACCATTTTCCCATGGGCCCTGTCTAGCTGCCCATATAGTTGCAAATACTACATTGGTATGATTAGGATCAATTTGTACTTGAACCGCTCCGGTATTTTCATCAATATATAATACTTGCTCTAAGGTTTTTCCACCATCAGTACTTCTATATACACCGCGTTCTTTATTAGGACCATAAGGATGTCCTAGTGCCGCTACAAAAATTCTATTTTCATTCGTAGGATCAATACTGATACCACCAATTTGTTGTGCATCATGCAATCCCATATTGCTCCATGTCTTACCTGCATCGATAGATTTGTATAAACCATTGCCTATCGATAAATCGGGACGTTGAATACCTTCTCCGCTTCCTACATAAATAACATTTGAATTGGAAGGAGCTACAGCTACATCTCCTACTGAGCCTGTGTTTTCAGCATCAAAAATGGGTTTCCAGGTATGTCCATAATCGGTGGTCTTCCAAACCCCACCATTATTCACACCAATATAAAATACATTGGGCTCATTGGCTACACCCGAAATACCAACAGTTCTTCCGGCTCTGTGTGGGCCAATCATTCTATATTTTAATCCTGCTAAAGCTTCGGTACTAACCTGCGCATAACTTGATACAGAAAATAAAATGGCAATAAGAATAAAAAAAGTAGTGCTACTTTTTCTTAGTAAGAGACGTAGATTGATTGGCATAATTTTAATTTTAGGACTCTTAAATATACAAAATATTAGCTTGTAATATTTGCAGTTGGTAGCTCCTAGAATATTCATTAAATTCAAATATTGGTTTCAACCTATTCATTCAATATTCTTATGAAAAATCTATTAATAAATATTCTTTTTGTACTGGTGGGTCTTATGATTGTCAACAATAATAAGGCGCAATCGGTTGGTTCTAACCCTTTTGCAGCAATGCCTTTTCGATTTATTGGCCCCGATGGAAATAGGGCAATAGCGGTGGTGGGAGAGCCAGGTAATCCAATGGTATCTTATGTAGGGGCCGCTTCTGGCGGTATATTTAAGACTATGGATGGAGGCGTTCATTGGAAACCCATTTTCGACAATATGGATAATTCATCGATTGGGGCTTTGGCAATTTCAAAATCTCATCCACAACAAGTATGGGCTGGCACAGGGGAAACATTTGTGATTCGCCCTGCACATGCTAATGGCAATGGTATCTATAAATCAAGTGATGGGGGCAAAACATGGGAGAATAAAGGACTCAAAGAAACTGTTTTAATTAGCAAAGTGATTGTAGACCCAACAGATACCAATACTATTTACGTAGCTGCCATGGGTCATATGCATGGCCCGCAAGAAGAAAGAGGGGTTTATAAAACAATAGATGGCGGAAAACATTGGGAGCGTATTTTATTTGTTGATGCAAATACAGGATGTAGTGATTTATCACTTAATGAAAAAGACCCCAATAATTTAGTGGCAGCGATGTGGCAAGTAAATCTTACGACATGGAATTTAACAAGTGGAGGTCCTGGCAGCGGATTTTATAAAACGAAAGATGGAGGTAAAACTTGGCAAGTAATGAATAATGGTTTACCAGGTGGCGCAATACATCCGGTAGGTAAAACTTCTATAGATATAGCACAGAGTAATCCTAATACTATTTATGCATTGGTAGAAGATAAATCGCCAGGTTTATACAAAACAATTGATGGAGGAGAACATTGGAAGTTAATGTATGAAAGTCATTCGATGGCACAGCGAGCGCCTTATTACACAAGGGTTCGCGTGTCTTCGCAAGATGAAAATAAATTATATACTATCTGTGTAACCATTATGGAATCAAAAGATGGAGGCGTTACATTTAATGGAAATGGTTCTTATGCACCAGGGGGTGACAATCATGATATTTGGTTTGATCCAACCAATGCACAACGTATTATGGTTGCGCATGATGGTTGTATGAATATGAGTTTTAATGGTGGTAAAACTTGGAACAATATTAATTTACCTATTGCTCAAATGTATCATGTAGCAGTTGACGATATGATACCTTATCATGTAATGGGTAATAGACAAGATGGTTATAGTTATAGAACTGCATCAATTAGTATGCAAGGTTCTATTCCATTAGGTTTATGGGAAGGAGTGGGTGGATGTGAAAGTGGTTTTGCACAACCAGATCCCTTTGATAATAATATTATTTGGTCTGGATGTTATGATGGCGGGTTAGATGTAACTGATGTAAGAACCGGCTATTCTCATGATGTGCGTGCGTGGCCAGAAGCAGGCTATGGCTGGGCTCCAGCAGATATGAAATATCGTTGGCATTGGAATTTTCCAATGACATTATCGAAGCATCAAAGAGGCGTCGTGTATATTGGAAGTCAGTATGTCCATAAAACTAATAACAAGGGAATGTCATGGAAAATTATTAGCCCTGATTTAACCACTAATGATAAAACGCATCAACAAAATTCTGGCGGAATAAATTCAGACAATTTAATGACATTTGATGGAAGTACTTTATATGTGATTGCAGAATCTCCCTTAACAAAAGGTGTGTTATGGACAGGTAGTAATGATGGACAAGTACAAGTAACTACTAATGATGGAAAAACTTGGTCTAATGTTACAGCGAATATTAAAGGCATTGCCCCATGGGGTACTATTCGAAGTATTGATCCTTCTAACTTTGAAGCGGGTACAGCATACATTAGTATCACGTATCAACAATTAGGCGATTTTAAACCTTATATTTTTAAAACTACTAATTATGGAAAATCCTGGAAACCAATAGGGGTAGGCATTCCATCAAGCAATAGTTCGTTTGTACATAGTATTAAAGAAGATCCTATTCAAAAAGGTTTACTCTATGCTGGAACAGACAATGGATTATATATTAGTCCAGATGATGGTAATTCTTGGACGCACTTAAAAAATAATTTACCCCCTTCCCCGGTATATTATATTGCGATACAAAAAAACTTTCGCGATTTAGTTTTAGCAACCTATGGCCGTGGTTTTTATATTTTAGATGATATTACACCTATTAGAGAATGGAGTAAGCAAATGGTAAAAAATAAAAATGAATTGTATGCGCCAAGACAAGCGTATCGATTCAACAACAAAACAGGTATTCATAGCGAATCTTCATTAGTAACGGGAAGCAATCCTCCTTATGGTGCTAGCATTAATTATTATTTAGTTGATAGCCTTAGATCGAATCCACTATTATATATTATAAACCTGAAAGGGGATACGATTCAGAAGATGGAAGGCTCTGGCAATAAAGGCGTCAATAGAATTTGGTGGAATTTGGCACATAATGATATTGAGCTCCCTTCTTTAAAAACAATACCTGACAATAAAAATTATATAAAATTAGATACGGTTGGAAGTAGACCTATGTTTATTTATGATTTAGATATTGGACCTGGATTAGAGCCAATAAGGGTTCCGCCAGGAAAGTATACTGTTGTTTTAAAAGTAGGGCAAGAAATAATGAAGCAGTCTATAACTGTTTTAAATGATCCCAATTTGCATTCAAATGCAGCAGCCATTCAAGCGCAATACTATTTTGGAATGCAATTAACGAGTGCTTTAAAAAAGTGCTTATTATTTATTGAAAAAATGGAAAAAGAGCGTGCTTCTTTATTGAAACAAAATAGTATTGAAAGCATAGCAAGAGAAAAGCAAGTGTATGCAATAGAGAAAGAGCTATTTGACATTCATTTAACTGGCGCTAGAATGGATATTTTTAGAAATCCTGCAAAAATTCTGGAAAGACTATTATCTATTACCAAGGAAAGTCAAACGATGGGTGCCGATTTTGCACCTACTTCACAACAGAAATTAGTATATGAGGCACTGAACATACAATTAGAAAAATATACAAAAGCTTATTTGAAATTGTAATGCGTAATTCAAATTAAAATGCCCCCATTAAGTTTTTTTTGGGGGCATTTTAATTTTGTATAAAACAGTATCTCAAAGATAAATGTTACTTTATTTCACTGGTATCCATTTCCCAATCGTCGGTTCTGAATAGATTAACAGGCAATCCGGTTTTACTAAATAAGTTGGGGATAGTTGTGTTATTAAAGCCATATCTAACTGCAATAGGATAAGGCACTTTGCCACTATATACAGTAATTTGACTTCCTTCAATTCTTACTTGAGCAGGGTAAAATATTTTATCAGCGCCAGCTATTTCAAACGCAGCACCAGCATCACCCTTTGCTAAAATACCAAAAGGAGCATCTTTTAATTTTATTACAATTCTATTGTATTCATTACTAAATGATTCCATAGAAGGTGAATTAGGATTTTGACCGCGGCTATTATATGTTTGAAAAAGTGCTAGGTTTGATAAACGAGCAGCTACTTCTTTTTTTAATGTAGGATGTATATTCAAAGTGTCTGGTACTAAATCAGAAACGACAACCATGCCTACGTTTTCAAAACTAGTTGCTTTTGTTTGAGCTTCTCTCAATAAAGCGCCTACATTTCTATTACCATATTTGTAAGGTGCAATTTGTACATAATAAAAGGGGAAATTTTTATTCCAATTTTTTCGCCATGCACCAATCATTTTTGTAAATAATTCAGTGTAACCATAATAAGTATTGGTATTGCTTTCACCTTGATACCATATAGCACCAGCTATCGTGAAATTCGTAAGCGGTGCAATCATCGCATTATAGGCATCACCAATTTTATGTGGCCACCATGGATTTACATTTTGCTTAGCGGCAGCTTTACTTAAATATTCGCTACTTGTAATTACTTCAGTTGGTGTCCATGTTTCTGCAGCAGTACCACCCCAATTAGAATTAATTAATCCAATAGGCATGTGTAATGCGTTTTGTAAGTTCTTCCCAAAAAAATAACCAATCGCGCTAAAATGAATCATATCTTCTGGAGAGCAAACCACCCATTTTCCTTCTACATTATCTTGCGGATAGCTCGAAGTTGATTTAGGTACATAGAAAAAACGAATTTTATTATTTTTAGCCAATGGAGCTTCATCAATTGATTGTTGTAATTTTTGATCACCAGACCATTCCATATTACTCTGTCCACCACATAGCCAAGTTTCACCTATTAATACATCATCTAATACGATTACGCTGCTTCCAGAAATCGTAATTTTATAGGGTCCACCAGCAACAGGAGTAACTATTTCAGCTATCCATTTAGCACCACCATTTACTTCAGCTGTAACTGTTGCATTGTCCCAGCTTGTTTTAATATTTATTTTTTCAGAAGGCATACCCCATCCCCAAATTTTTACTTTGGATGTTTGTTGAAGTACCATATGTGATCCTAAAATATTAGGAAGCCTAATGGCAGCATGTAAGCTTACACCCACTAATAAAAAAAGACAAATGACAAGAAGTGATTTTTTCATACTTTATATTTTATTTTATGCTAACTACTTTTTTACAATTATTTATTCCACCAATATGTAAATTTCAATACTACTGCTCTATTTTTTACAAATACCGGTCCTATATAATAGTTATCGGTATACACGATAAATAAATCTGATACTGGTTTATATCGCCATTGAAATCTTGTATTAAAATTAATATTTTTTGTTTGTTCATTATACTGATAGAAGGCTGTAAAAAACAACTTATTTGTCATGGTAACATCAACTTTGGGACCAATTAACAAAAAATTATTATTTCCCCAGGGCTGTGGAAGCTCAATGTGGTTGTAAGTGGCTGCTAAGTCAAAGTTTACATAGGGTTGAATACGATAGCCAACATCACCGGTAATACTTAATAATTTTCCATCGGCATAATAGCCTCCTTTTCGAACGGTTAGGTAATACGTAAATTTATGTTGTGGTGCAGAAATCCAATCAAAACCAGCTGTTGTCCATTGGTGTTTTGTATGCGCTGCCAATGGTTGTTTGCCAATTCTAGTAGGATCAAAGGCCGCCAACAATTCTACATAATCGTTTTGGAGAACACTAGAAATGGTGCTCTTGTCGCGAAAGGTGACCAAGTAGGTAAATAGCTTGGTGTTATCTGTTAAATCAAAATTTGAATTATAATAATAAGTGGTAGTTAATTGAGGGCCATAACTTAAAACAGGGCCACTCTTAGGGAAATACAAGCGTGTAATGGATGGCGTAAACTTGATGTAATTATTTCTTGGGATATAACCAACCTCCGCATTATAATTATTACCTACTATTTCATGTTGCCATGAAACAATCCATTTTCTATTGCTGTATTGTAAATTGGCTGCGTTTAAAAAATCTTTTCCAACTTTATTGGGCGTAAAAGATTTAATAAAAATTGATTTACCTGTCCAGGTATTATTTTTTGGCGCTAGGTTATATTCAAAACCAAAATTTCTATTATAAGCATTTCCTGTGGTAGCAGCAGTGTTTGAGGTAGCAGGATAATCTAATGCTGTTTTGTCAATATAAAATAATTCAATACTAGACTTTTTAAATAATTTTCTTTGTAATGCAATTACAGAAAAATTTTGTGCTAATAGGCCAGTACTTTTATCGTCACTTGTTTTCATATCCATAATGCCTATGCGCCAGTTTTTATCAATTCTACCACTCATTCTAGCACCAAAATCAATATTGGTATTTAATCCAATTCTTCTAGAGAAAAAAGGCCGAACGCTTTCAAAACCTAAATTAGAAAACAAGTCTGCATTTTCTAAAAAGAACTGTCTTTTTTCTGGGAAGAATAATTCAAATCTACTTAAGTTACTTACTTGTCTGTCTACTTCTACTTGTGAAAAATCAGGATTCACTGTTAAATCTAAATTGAGTGAAGAACTCAAACTTATTTTTGCATCAATACCATAACTGTTTCCATTAACGGAAGCTCGATTTATTTTTGTACCATCACTAGTAGCAAATTCTTTTGAAACACTTGATTTGAAATAAGGAATTAATGAAAAATTACTTTGATGTTCTGGAAGTGGCGCGTCCCATACTAAAGAGCCTGTATAGGATAAAGAGGCAGTGGGGAATTGTCTTGGCATAGGTGCCCAACTTGATTTCTCTGTTGTTTTTAAATCATTCCTGCTAAAATTAACACCCCATTCTTGCACTCCTTTTTTATACCTGATCGATTTAAAAGGTATAGCTGCTTCCCATACATATTTAGAAGAGTCATTATAAATAGCAGAGGTCCATACATTGTCCCAATTTAAATCAACACTACCTCCATCAAACATAGTACCATCCCATTGAGCACCAACAGCATTAGCACCAAAGGCATAGCCATTGGTTAAATCGCCATAGGTATCCATAAATAAAATAAAATTATCGTTTTTGCCAAAGTTCCAATCTCTTTTCAATGACTCAACCATATCAATTCCATCGCCAATTTTGGTACAAATAGCAATTAGGTATAAATTATTTTGATCGTAAGTCATTCTAACTTCGGTGGGTACGTTTGAGACGCTGGTATCCATGGGAAGAACCATTGGAAATTTATTAACGGCTTGCGCTTTTAACCATGATTGTTCATTCATTAAACCATCCACTTTCATTTCATCCGTTGCTTTATGAATATAATATTTAATGGCAGCGTTCTTTTTTTGCGCATTTGTTTGACTGAATCCTATTAACATTAATAGTAAAAAGGGTAGGCGAAGTAATTTCAATGTAAGTTGGTTTATAGTATAAAAAAAGGCTAAGGGGGGAACCTTAGTTTTGAAGGTTAAATTTAAAGTTTTTACCTTATTAAAATGTAATATCTTTAATACCACTTATATAAAACATTTTAAATAGTATATTATGTCAGTTAATAGAAGAAAATTTATAGGATTATCGGCACTAACTGCCGGCACTTTAGGTATGAATAGTTCCCTTTTTGGTTCTAATGTGGAGCCGAGACACAATGAATTAGTCTTACCTGAGGCTATACGTAATTTGTCTTCACAAGCAATTGGCATAGTACCTATATCTGTTGCAGAGCGAAAAGAAAGAATTGCTAAAGCACAAACCTTAATGGCAGAAGCAAAAATGGATGCTATATTTTTAGAAGGCACAACTTCTTGCTATTATTTTACAGGCATGCGATGGGGCCAAAGTGAAAGAACTTTTGGGGTAGTAATTCCAGCTAAAGGAGCTATTGCTTATGTGTGTCCAAAATTTGAAGAAGATAGAGCCAGAGAATTAATACTACCTGCATTTGGTGAAGAAGTTCGTTGTTGGGAAGAACATGAAAGCCCTTATGCTGTTATTGTGGGTATTGTAAAAGATAGAGGTGTTATACATCATACCATTGGGATGGAAGAAAGAGTACGATTTTTTATAGCGAATGGTGTAAAAAAAGAAGCAGCAGGCTTTGAAGTAGTTGACGCAACACCTGTTACAGCTGGTTGTAGAATGATCAAATCTCCAGCAGAAATTGCGTTGATGCAAAAAGCGAGTGACGTTACCATTGAAGCATATAAAGCATCTTTCACTACGATTGTTGCAGGTATGTCGCAAACACAATTGAGTAATAATATTTCTGCTGCCTTTAAAAAATTAGGATTTAGTGGGGGGGCTTCAGTTCAAGTGGGAAAATATTCGGCTTTACCTCATGGAAGTATTACACCACAAACAATCAAAGAAGGTGATGTTGTGATGGTAGATGGAGGAACGAGTTGTGAAGGGTATGCATCAGATATTACTAGAACTATTGTAGTAGGTAAACCTACACAAAGACAAATTGATGTTTGGAATGTAGAAAAGAAAGCGCAAGACGCTGCTTTTGCTGCTATAAAAATAGGAGCGCCTTGTGAACAAGTTGATGCTGCTGCAAGGGCAGTTATTGAAAATGCAGGTTTTAGTACTAATTATAAATTACCAGGACTACCTCATAGAACAGGCCATGGCATTGGATTAGAAGGGCATGAGTGGACAAATTTCGTGAAAGGGAATAAGACACCGATAGCAGTGGGTATGTGTTTTAGCGATGAGCCTACTATTTCAATTCCAGGTGAATTTGGCATTAGACTAGAAGATTGTGTTTATATAGCAGCAGATGGTCCAAAGTTTTTCTCCAAGCAAAGTATTTCAATTGATCAACCTTTTGGATAAGGAATAAAATAAATCTTGTAAGTAAATTTTAGTTCACCCTATGCATGCTTATATAAGCACTGGGTGTGGCGGGTCTTGAAGGAACAGTTTGTGTATTGGTACCCGTAACAATGCTATTACTATTTTTAGCACTAAAATATAGTTCTATATAATCATTGGCACCTAAGTCAACAAAATAATTGCCAGTAAGTAAATTTTTTATGCCACTGCCGGTAATGGCAAAGTTGGTATTTGTATTTATATAAGCCGATCCATTTCTTCTTATCCAAACACTTGCCTCGTCAACACCTACATCAGTTTTTATAATTTGTATTGCAAATTGGACAGCATAAATGCCTGCATGTACTACTGTAATTTTTGTAGGCGATCCACTTGTGTTAGCCAATACACTTACATTATTGACTAAACCTTCATATGAAAATTTAATGGCAGTTGCTGTGGAAATAGCTGTGGGAGCTTGTTTGGCGCTATCATAAAAACTACCGTAATCATCTTTTGAGGTAACTGACCCCATGCTATTTATCCTATTAGACAAACTTAAAGTGTCTTTGCTGTTTAATTTTAAATTAATGCGATTGCTTAAAGTGAGTGTGTCTGTTTTTTTTAATTTTTCATTGATTGCAGAAAGCGCTACATTACTAATAGGCTTAGAACTATCTGGGGTGTTATTTATTTTATCAATATTGAATAATACTTTAACATCTTTTATATTGTCAAGGCCTGTTCCGCCTTGCGTTATGCCAATTAAACCATTTATATTTTGCGCACCTACATTGTCGGCATAAAAAGAATAAGGCACATAATTTATTTTTTGTGAACCCATGTTAATAAAAGATAAGTCACCTACTGTATCAATTTCCACTTGCAAGTATTTTTCACCTTTTGACCAATTGATATTTTCAAAAGGGCCTACCGTAACAATTTTATTGATGTCGTAAGCCCCTACCACTAAAGCAAACAGGCCTAATACATTCGTGGTTATGGGTGCAATTTCCTGGTATTCGTTTTTATCCGAACTGGTATCTGTTTTAATGGAGATTCTTATATTGATAGATTTGTTGGCTATAATATAGCCACTATTATTTCTAGCAATAGCTTGAAAATTTATTCCTTTATTAGTTTGTGCTATGGCGGAATTAGAAAGATTTACTAATAAAAAAATAACCAAGAAAAAACAAATGACAGAGAAATTTATATTTTTTAAGGAGATTAATTTTTTGTCCTTGTATATTTTTCCCATTTTTATGAATTTAGATTTTAATGACTTTAATTATTTTCACATGTTTAAAGTTTGCAGCAACAATATAGTTGATCGCAATAAAGTAAATCCCCGTATTTACCGAAGCAAATGATATTTGTTTTGAAAAATGTAAACCTGAAAAGGGGCCTTGAATTTGATGCAGTATATTTCCTTCACGGTCCAAGATTACTATAGACATGATATCTACACCCGCTTGTTGGCAAACGAGCCTTATATCATTAGAAACTGGATTGGGTCCCCATTGCAATTTGAAATTATAATTATCCGTTCCAGTTAAAAGAGGGTCTAGCGTAAAAGAGGGTTGTAAAAAACCTGTTGATAGTATTGCTCCATTTTTTTTAATGAATGTTTTAATGGAGATAGATTCTGCAAAGCTCCAATCTATATGCCAGCTTTCATTACTTTTATTTGAATTAGCTAGATATATTCCTGAAGCGGCATTCGGGTTGGAAGGGTCTAGTAATTGCGCATGGCCAGTTATTAAAAACAGAATACTACCCAACAGAAAATATAGTTTTATCATTGCTATAAAATTTTAAATGAAGAAGTAAATACAGAAGAAATGGAAGACGTCAAATGTATTTGAATAAAAAGAATAAAATTGATTTTACATACTAGAAAACAGACTCATTTTTATGCGTAAATGGACGCATTTTCTTAGCTCGCTTTTCTGTGAGTAATATATTGCAAATCAATAGTTTACTCATTTAGAACTTGTAGAGATGGGAGCTCAAAAAAAATAGTTTCTTCCGCCACACATTTTTTTGTAACTTAAATACAAATTATTAATATGAATAAACAATCAATTTCATTTAAAACATTTTTTGTAATCCTTCTTGCACTGATTTCAAGTGTGCAAGTAATGGCGCAAAAAAAGTATACAGAGAAAGACATTACAGCCATGAAGCAAAAACTATTGACAAGTGTTGCGGGTCATGCTAAAGATGTACAAGTGATGGTAGATAAGGTATTTAGTTTTGGAGAATTGGGTTTTCAAGAATTTGAAACATCCGCCTACCTTACTAGTGTTTTAGAAAAAAATGGTTTTACCATTGAAAAAAATATTTCTAATGTACCTACTGCTTGGATGGCGAAATGGGGAACGGGTTCACCTGTGATTGCATTAGGAAGTGATATTGATTGTATTCCGAAAGCATCACAGAAACCAGGCGTAGCTTATAAAGACCCCATAGTAGAAGGCGCTCCAGGGCATGGTGAAGGACATAATTCTGGTCAAGCTGTAATTATATATGCAGCCATTGCTATGAAAGAAATGATGGAGAAAGAACATATGCCGGGTACCATTGTTATATGGCCTGGTGTTGCAGAAGAATTAGTAGCCACAAAAGCATGGTATGTTCGTGATGGTTATTTTAAAAATATAGATGCTTGTATTTTTACGCATGTAAGTGGAAGTTTTGGATCTAATTATGGAGATAATGGAGGCAATGGTTTGGTGAGTGCGCGTTTCGATTTTAATGGTGAAGCTGCACATGCTGCTGGTGCACCATGGCGTGGAAGAAGTGCATTAGATGGTGTTGAATTAATGGACATTGGTTGGAATTTTAAAAGAGAACATTTAAAACCAACCAATCGTTCTCATTATGTAGTAGTGGATGGTGGAGATCAACCAAATGTTGTTCCTAGTAAAGCAAGTGTTTGGTATTATTTTAGAGAACGTACTTATGAGGATATAAAAGCCAATTATGAATCAGGTATAAAAATTGCCGAAGGTGCAGCTATGATGACAGGCACTACTGTCACACATCAAATTTTAGGAACAGCTTGGCCAGGACATTTTAATAAACCTTTAGCAGAAGCTATGTATGCCAATATTAAAAAAGTTGGTATGCCTGTTTGGGATGATAAAGACATGGAAATGGCAAGAGCAGTTCAAACTTTGGTGGAAGCACCTAAGAAAGACATGGAAGGAAGACCTATCGATGGGTTAAAAACAACCATTGATACTATTAAGGGGTCGGTTCCTTTTTCATGGGGCGGTGGTTCTGATGATATAGCAGATATCTCCTGGAATATTCCCACTATTGTATTAGGGTTTCCTGCAAATATTCCTGGCACCAAAGGGCATCATTGGGCAGATGCCATTGCAATGGCTACACCTATAGCCCATAAAGGAGCTTTAGCTGGAGCAGAAGCAGCGGCGATGACTTTATTAGATTGTTTTACCAATCCAAAACTAATAGAAGATGCAAAGTCATATTTCACTAACGTGCAAAATAAAGACACGAAATACATTCCATTTATTTCTGCAACTGATCCGCCAGCAATACATTTAAATAAAGAAATCATGCAACGTTATAGAGAGCAAATGAAACCGTTCTATTATAATGAAGCGAAGTATGGTACGTATTTAGAGCAATTAGGTGTGACCTATCCAACGGTTAAAAAACCTTAAGAACAAATGAATCACTAATTGACTAGCAAAAAATTAAAAAGTATTTAAATTTAAAAAGTCCCCCCGAGCATTCGGGGGGACTTTTTTTTGATCGTAATTTTTTTAACTAGACTAAGCTTTCTTCGCAATTTTTTCTATAGCATGTACTAATTTATCCAAATCTTGTAATCTAGTATATACATGCGGTGTAATACGCACACAGCTTATATTTTCCCATACAATACCTACCGTATGAATTTTATATTCATTAAATAAAGCATTGTCTAATGCGCCTGGTGTCATGCCATCAATACTTACACCACAAATAGCACAAGAGTAAGCATCTTTTAAAGAGGTATTAATTTTTACTTTAGGTATATTTTGAACGCGTGTAGCCCAATAATTTTTTAAATATCGAATACGTTCTTCTTTACGTTTACTACCAATGGCAGTATGAAAATTAATAGCTTCTCCAATGCCTTGTTCTATCGGAAAGCTTCTAGTACCAAGGGTTTCAAACTTTCTAATATCGGTTCCCTTTGGGTTGTCATTACAAACCAGTGGCCATATTTTTTCAATATTTTCTTTTTTAATCCATAACATACCACTTCCAATGGGAGCAGATAAAAATTTATGTAAGGAAGTTCCAAAATAATCGCAACCAAAATCTGGAATATTAAAATCCATTAATCCAAAACTATGCGCCCCGTCCACAATCGTTTCTATGCCATGCTTTTTAGCTAGATCACATAATTTTTTTACCGGCATAATTTGTCCTACCCAATTCACCATATGGGTGATATGAAATATTTTTGTTTTAGGGGTGATGGCTTTTTCAAAAGCACTTACAATCTCTTCCTCATTTTCAATAGGATATTTAAAACTAAGTTGTGTATACACAATACCTTCTCTTGAAGCTCTTTGTCTCCAAGCATTGATCATATTTGGATAGTCTTGCTTTGTGCCAATGACTTCATCACCTGCTTTTAAGTTCAATCCAAAAATTACCGTATTTAAAGCCTCAGTTGAATTTCTGTTAATGGCAATTTCTTCGGGATCACATCCAGCCAATTGCGCTAATTTATATCTCAAGGGTTCTCTTCCTTGATCTAATATGCGCCACATAAAATACGAAGGGCCTTCATTTGTCATTTTATTAAAAGTCTCAACAGCCTCTTGTACAATTCTTGGGCTAGGACTAACGCCTCCATTATTTAAATTAATTAAGGAGGGGCTCACCGTATATCCTTGCTGAATTACACTCCAATAGTCTTCATCCATGGCTATCTCCTTTGGGCTTAACATTTTCTTTTGCAAGTTAAGATGTTCAAATTCAGCAGCATGCGCTTGATTGAATAAACTATTTGCAGAAAAGGCACCAGCCATCAGGCCTAGGTGTTGGATAAAGTTGCGTCTATTTGCCATAGGTGTATTTTGAATAACTAAGTTAACTAATTAATGATATATTTGAAGTATAAACTTTTATTATATGAAAAAGCAAATTTTCACTTACTGCTTAACAGCAAT
>CAINWZ010000154.1 GCA_903854725.1 uncultured Bacteroidota bacterium | reverse complement strand
TATTGAAATAATAATCTTTTGTTCTATCATCTTTCTTACCCAAAGTAGTTGGGAACTGCCATTGGCAACTTACCGCAGCAGAAGTAATGGTAATACCTCTTTCTTTTTCTTGTTCCATCCAGTCAGTAGTAGCGGCGCCATCATGCACCTCTCCTATTTTATGGATCATACCTGTATAACGTAAGATACGTTCAGTCGTAGTTGTTTTACCGGCATCAATGTGCGCAGCAATTCCAAAGTTTCTTTGTAGTTTCAAATCAGCCATAAAAGGGTTATTTTATATTTTAATTGGTCCTATTTTCCGAGGCGCAAAGTTAATGATATTAGTAATTGAAAGGCTGATTCTCGGCTTTTTTTTCCAACAAAAAAACCTCCCTGTTGATACAGAGAGGTTTAGTCTATTATTAAAGGCTAAAAAGCCAATATTACATCTTAAAGTGAGAGAACGCTTTGTTCGCCTCAGCCATACGGTGCGTATCTTCTTTCTTTTTGAAAGCTCCACCTTCACCTTTTGTTGCTGCGATGATCTCATTCGCTAATTTGTCAGCCATTGTTTTACCGTTTCTTTCACGGCTGTAACGTACTAACCACTTCATACTTAAAGAAATCTTGCGATCTGCACGAACTTCAGCAGGAATTTGGAAAGTTGCTCCACCAATACGACGGCTACGTACTTCAACAGCAGGCGTAATATTTGCAACAGCTCTCTTCCACATTTCATAACCATCTTCACCAGTAAACTTGCTTACTTTATCTAATGCGTCATAAAATATTTTGTAGGCAGTTGTTTTTTTACCATCCAACATAACGTTGTTGATAAAACGAGTCACTTGAACATCGTTGAAACGAGGATCTGGTGCTAATGGAATTTTTTTTGGTTGTGCTTTACGCATGTCGAAGTATTAATTAGTTGTTACTTGATAAATTATTTCTTTGCTTTTTCTTTCTTAGTTCCGTATTTACTACGAGACTGCTTACGGTCTTTAACACCAGCAGTATCAAGGCTTCCACGAACAATATGATAACGTACCCCTGGTAAATCTTTTACACGACCACCACGTATCAAAACGATACTGTGCTCTTGTAAGTTGTGACCTTCTCCAGGTATGTACGCGATAACTTCAATTTTATTGGTCAAACGCACTTTAGCTACTTTACGTAACGCAGAGTTTGGTTTTTTAGGTGTAGTTGTATACACTCTAGTACAAACGCCACGACGCTGAGGACATGCGTCCAATGCTCTTGATTTACTTTTAGCCCTGATGATCTCACGGCCTTTTCTCACTAATTGTTGAATAGTAGGCATTTATTCTGCTGTTTTTTTCAATTTCGGTTTATAAAAAATTCGGACGGCAAAGGTAATGGCTGTAGCCCAATTACCAAAATGTTTATTGGCTAATTTTAAAAAAACACACCAAAAGCTCCATTTTAATTAGAAATGACCTTTCAAAAAAGATAAAAGGGATTGATTTTCAAACAATTACTGGCTTAGACTATACTTTCTCTAACCAATTATGTTTGTCTGGCACATTCCCCACTCTAATATCATGTAAATGTTGCTTCAATGAAGGAGCTACTGTTTGCTTATCCAAGTCAAAGTCCATTCGATAGTCTTTGTAAGTTAGATTGACAATATAGGAGACCACCGCTGCTGTACCAACCCCAAAAACTTCTTGCAACAATCCTTTTTTATGCGCCTCCACTATTTCATCCACCGATAAATTTCTTTCTTCCACTGTGTAGCCCATGTCTCTTAATAAAGTTATAGAACTATCTCTAGTAACACCTTTTAATACAGTTCCTCTTTCTAGACTTGGTGTAATTACTTTGCCATCAATAACAAACATAACGTTCATTACACCTACTTCTTCAACATATTTATGTTCAAAAGCATCTGTCCATAAAATTTGATCAAAGCCTTTTTTCTTTGCCAATTCTACCGGATATAAACTGCCCCCATAATTTCCTCCATTCTTCGCATACCCAACGCCACCTGGTGTTGCACGTGTATATTTTTCTTCGATTAAAATTTTCATTGGAGCAGAAAAATACGGACCAGAAGGGCCTAACAAAATCATAAATTTATAAGTCAAAGAAGGACGTACTCCTAAAAAAGGATCTGTCGCAATCATAAAAGGTCTTATGTATAATGAATGTTCTGGCAAACTTGGAATCCATCCTTTGTCTACTGTAATTAACTGTTTCATTCCTTCCATAAATAACCATTCTGGTACAGCAGGCATTTGCATTCTATCTGCTGATACATTAAATCGAATAAAATTTTCATGTGGTCTAAAAATGACTACTTCGTCTTTCGTGTTCTTGTAAGCTTTAATACCTTCAAAAATTGTTTGTCCATAATGTAGGACTGCAGAAGCAGGATCTACTTCAAAAGAACCATATGGCTTAATTACTATATTCTTCCACTCGCCATCCACGTAATCGGCCATTAACATGTGATCGGTAAAATGTTTGCCAAACTGAAGGGTTTCTATTTTAAAACTTGGCAAACGTGGAGCTGTTGTTTTTGTAATAGGAATAATTGGATGAGCCATGGTTGATAATGATTATTGTAGATATTAAATAGAATATACAAAGAAACGAAAAAAGTAGAAAACTTACAACTGTTATTTTTCAATATGCGCCATTTCAATTAATTTTCCAACTTAATGAAAGTAGAAAAAACAATATTACCTCCTGCCGTCTTAGTTTCTTTATACAAAGATAGTTTGGTCTTGCCTGAAAAGGAAATAAAGCAAACAGAAGTTATAGACAAAATTGAAGTAGCCGCAAATAAATTACCCGGCACCGAAAAACAAACGGAAGCAGAAATAGAAGAAACCGTAACCCCTATTAAATACTTAGGAGATCATCATAAAAAAATAGTGGTAGTCGTAAACGATCCAGCTTCGGTGTATTTAAATGAAACCGATTTTATTTTACTTACTTCTATTTTAAATGCTTGCAGACTTACCATTGCAGATATTGCACTTATTAATTTAGGCAATCAAAAAGCAAGTCTTCATCAAATACTTACAAAACTTCCTTCTCTATTGGTTATTGCCTTTGAACTTGATACAAAAGCACTTAAAATTAAAATGCCTACTACCTTATATAAAGTAAGTCCATTAGGCGAAACCAATTTGTTGTTTAGTGCTGCATTATCAACTATGCAAGGTTCTAGCGCTGACGCCAAAAAAGAAAAAGCAAAATTATGGACCGTCTTAAAACAAATATTTCAATTATAAATATTTTGTCATGCACACTTTAATTTTTGCAACCAATAACGATCATAAAATAAAAGAAATACAATCCTTGGTAGGAAAGGATTTCAACATTATTACTTTAAAACAAGCAGGTATTGATATTGATATTCCTGAGCCACACGATACCTTGCAAGAAAATGCTACTGAAAAAGCAGTTACCATTCAACAACTCACATCAGAAAATTGTTTTAGCGAGGATACGGGTTTAGAAATAGATGCATTGAATGGGGAGCCTGGCGTGAAAAGTGCTAGGTATGCTGGTGATGAAAGAAACTTTCAAGCGAATATTGATAAAGTACTTGAAAAATTAAAAGGCAATTCAAATCGTAAAGCACAATTCAGAACAGTAATTTGTTTACTTTGGAATAAGGAATCTTTTTACTTTGAAGGTATTTGCGAAGGAACCATTTCCGAAAAAATGCATGGCGAAGAAGGTTTTGGCTATGACCCCATTTTTATTCCCACTGGCGCTTCAAAAAGTTTTGCAGAAATGACAATGGCTGAAAAAAACAAGTTTAGTCACCGACAAAAAGCCGTTACAAAATTATTTACATTTTTGCATTCCATATAGTCCAACTCTCTTCGGCTTGTATATGCAACATCGCCAACCCATTTTGAACTGTTGCACCTTTTGCCAACCCATTTTTCATAAATAAGGTTTCGGTTGGATTATATATTAAATCGTATAAATGATGTTGTGTAGTCAATGCTTCATAGGCCATAGCAGGTGCTTCGGTAATGGCTGGGTGCATTCCTAGTGGGCTTGTATTAATAATAAGTGTATGCTGCGCAATGATAGAAGCTGTCAGTTGATGGTAACTCAGTGTCGCTTCCATTTCATCATTGCTTTTTTTAAGATTTGTTTGTCTTGATACAAACTGATAACTAATGTTTAGTTTTTGCAATACCCATTCTACAGCAGCAGCAGCACCCCCTGTTCCTAAAATCAAAGCCTTGGTATGATGGGGTTTTAAAAAGGGTAATAAGGATTTTTCAAAACCTATCACATCGGTATTGTAGCCGTAGAGTTCATTGTTAAATTTTCGAATACAATTACAAGCTTTTATTTGTTGTACCACCTCAGAGTTGTGATGTAAAAAAGGGATGACTTCTTTTTTATAAGGAATAGTAATATTTAAACCTTCTAAATTTTCGTGCTGAAGCCATAAAGCTTCAAAATCTTGTATAGAGGCAATTGGAAAATTGTCATAATGAGCACCTACGATATTTTCATTCAAAAATTTTTCAGTGAAAAACCCTTTTGAAAAAGAATGTGATAAGGGATATCCAATTAATCCAAACTGGCGCACAATTATTTATTTAAGTATAAGTCAAAAGTATCGCCACGCAGTCCAATACGCATGGTCTCTAAAGGTATTACTTCAGAAGGCGCTATATTTCCCAAATTTACATTACAACCCACAAGCTCTAAAAAATAAAGTTGTTGTGCTTTTTGTGGCGCTTCCCATAATATTTTTTCAGCAGGAATTTTTGTTAAAATTTCTTGCACCAATCCTTCACGCACTTCACCACTTCCTCTATAAATACCTACATTACCTGCTTCTCTTGCTTCTGCAATTACATAAGTAGAGCCTGCATTTAATTCAGCGTTCATTAATTCAATCCATTGATAAGGAGGAATGATATGTGCTGCATCTTTACTACCTACTTCACTTAATACTGTTGCAAATTTTGATATTTTTTCTATGTAACCACATTTCTCGGCGTGTGGAATAGTAATTGAACCATCACTTACTTCGATCAAATCAATTTTATAATCCTTACACATTGCGATATAATCGTCAAACTGGTTTCTAATTACAAAAGCTTCAAATAAAGTGCCTCCAAAATAAACAGGAATGCCATGGGCTTGATATAATTCAATTTTCTTTCTCAAATTAGGGGTAACAAATGAAGTTCCGAAACCCAACTTTATAACATCGGTGTGAACTCCTGCCACGCTTAAAAAGTTTTCAGCTTCTCCATAACTCAAGCCCTTATCCATTACCATGGTTAATCCACTTTTTCGAGGCTTGGCAGTTCTTTCTGGAATTTGAGTAAGATTAAAATTCATTGAATACGCTTTATTTCATTTTATAATTACCGCAAAGGTAACTTAAATACATTAAGATTTTTTGGCCTTCTTAAATTGTCCAATTAACTCAGCCACTTTTGGATCATGCACAACTTCAGGATAAAACTTGGTGAATTTTTTTAACAGCTTCGACGATTTTGACAAGGCCATTTCAAGTTGCAACAACCCTTCTGCACTTTTTCCCATCATAAACAAAATAGCACTACGATAAAATATAAAAATCACTTTGCCTTGTGTAGACATATAGGCTAACTCTGTTTGTTCTAGCGCGGTATCTAGCTGCTCATTGGCCACCAAACATTTTATGAGGTATTCCCAACCGGCAATTTGTTTAGGTTTATTCTTCACAACTGTTCCAAAAAATTGAGCAGCTTCTTTAAACAATAATAAATGCATATAACATTCCCCCATCAAAATATAATACTCATTTATATGCTTATGAATTCTCAACGCGTGCTCAAGTTGCTTAATGGCTAGTTCCCACTGCTCTTCTTGCATATAGGTTCCTGCAATTTTTTGATACAACCTACTATCGTCTGGGTTTAGATGCACCGCTTTTTTATAATGAAATCTTGCTTGTGCAAAATTTTTCATTCGATGATAACAATGACCAATAGCTTCATAAATAACATCTTCAGGTCTTGATAGCTCCAATACTTTTTCCAAGGCCTCTATCGCTTCTCTATATTTTCTAATGCGTAAAAAGGCATCGCCCATATTACGATAAGCATAATCAAATTTTTCATCTATCACAATAGCATACTGATAAGCATCAATGGCTTTCTCATGTAATTTAATTCCTTGATAGGCAGCAGCTAAATTAAACCAAGCTAATGCACTATAGGGTTGCTCGTCAATGATGCGTTGGTGCAATCGAATACTCTCTTCATTCCTTCCAGTAAAGTCGGTCCAAAAACAAATTTTATATAAAGCTTCTTCATTAGTGGGATCTTCTTCTAAGACCAATTGTAAGCAATCAAACACTTTATCAAAAGCTTCGTGATCATCATACACATCGGCTAATTCAAATAAAACTTCGGTACGGTCTGGGCCTTCAAATAAGTGCAAGGCTTCTTGTAATAAGACTATGGCTTTCTCAGGTTGATCTAATGCTAAGTAAGCATCTGTTTTTAATATGAATAAATTCATATCCTTATGATCATATAGTGCTGCAGTATCTAATAATTGTAAAGCCTCTTTATATTTTCGGGTAGCTAATAATAAATCTGCCTTCTTTATCATTAATAATGCCGAAGAGGGATATTGGTCCAAGGCAATATTAGCCGCTTCTATGGCTTCTTGAATTTCATCCTTGTCGTCTAAGTGTTCGATGATTCGTTCAAAATCATCTTCTTCAATATAGGAGTTGGTCCGGCCTTGCTTAAGGTTCTGGTACCGTTGCATCAATTCTTGAATATCTCCGCCCTCCTCGTCACGATGGTTATCGAACATGGCTTTTTAATTAATGGGTTAGGAATAAAGCATTGATTTTCAATAAATTAAGAAATATGTATTGACTATCATTGCTTTAAATAAATATACAATTAACATGTTAATTATCAATAATTTGTTCTTCACATACCCCTTATAAAATAGTTAAAAATAATTTTGTGGCCGAAATTGTAAAATACTTACCTTTGAACCGATCATGCGTACTATAAAAAACATATTAATTAGTTCCTGCTTAACAGTTGTGTTGCTCCTTTCTGAGAGCACCTATGCATCTACTATTGTTAATGGCACGATCGAATCTAAGAAAATGGTGGAGAAATATAGTCTTAGAAACTTAGGAAGCCTTACGCATAAAACAGCTACTTTTTATACTTTAAAATCTAGTTTAGAATTTAAAGGTGTGTCTACAGTTTCAATGAATGGAAGTGTTAATAATAGCAATTACATCAAATACAACAAGGGTAATATTTCTTACGTAATACCTTATCGTTACAAAGTAATTTTGTCTAAGTTCAAGACACCTTCTGCTGTTCAGCCTTAGTAGACAATTGCTATTCTATTTTTTCTTTGTCTTTTCACTTATCTATCTCTTACAATTAATTTAATAAAGTAATTCAGTGCGTAAGTCATTAATGAATCTACTAATCAATTGTTTGAAAAAAGTCTTTGTTAATAGTAAACAAGCTTAAGGAAAGTGGGCTTACATCTATTTTATTTGCTACATATTTTATACGGTTACCAGCAGCCGATGAAATAGTGTAGGACAAAACCAATCCTGGTACTTCTTTAAATGCAAATTCAAAGGTGTTCACTGTTAAGCTTATTTCTTTGGTATAATATATATCATATCTAGAACCATCGCTCCATTGTAATTGAAGTTGTTTGCAAACATATCCTAAAATGGAAAAAGTTGAATCACTATTAATTTCTTGCGAGGCGATTAGCGCGACCGTTGATACAGGAGGATAATTAATATTTTGTAAGAAATGACTCTGTCCAATTTCTTTGGTAATAATGGCTTTATCAGATTGAGTATTGAAAAGAAATGATTGCACTAACTGCGGAGTAGTCAAAGTGGTTTTACATTGACTCCCTTTCACTAAGACATCCTTTGTACCTATAAAAGCATAAGTACCATCAACTTGTTCTTGTGAAATTTGAAATTGCAGTGCACACTCTCCCACTACTTTGGTTTGAGCATGCAGTAAAGCCGAATGTAAGAAGAGGCTTATAATTAGGGGGGTAATTTTAAACTTCAGGCTGGGTAATTATTTTTTTGTTTTATCCTTTAATGCTTGAATCTTTTTCTGAGACTCCATCATTTGCTCATACTTACTTTGCCAATTACTTTTCTTTTTGGGTGTTTTGCGTTTCACTTCAATGCCAGCTAATATTTTATCGTGATTGATGATAAATTTCTGAATCACTAATTGCATAAGCAAGGTGATCACGTTTGAAACAGTATAATACCAAGTTAAAGCCGAAGGAAGACCATTAAAAATGAACAACAACATGAATGGAAAAATATACGGCATGTACTTTAACGCTGGATTATCCTGTGTTGGAGTCATAGCCATATTATAAACAGACATAATCAAACTTGTAATTACAGCGGTAAGTGTAAATAAACTTAAATGGTTACCGAATCCCATTGGAACTGTAAAAGGTAAAGTATATATAGAATCATAGCTAGATAAATCGTGACTCCATAAGAAAGATTGACCTCTTAAAGAAATGTTTGAATTAAAGAAGCTATATAATGCAAAGAAAATTGGAATTTGTAATAAAGCTGGAATACAACCCCCTAATGGGTTTACACCTGCTTCTCTAAAGAGTTTCATCTGCTCCATCGCAAAGCCTTGTTGATCGTCTCCTAATTTTTTCTTAATCTCATCTAATTCAGGTTTCAAAACTTTCATTTTGGCACTGCTCAAATAACTAGAATAAGTAAGTGGAGAGGTAACCACTCTAATAAATATGGTTAAAAAGAAAATTACCCATCCGAAATTATTTACAAAGCCTGCAATAAAATCAAAAACAGGCATTAATATATATTTGTTAATTGGACGAACAAATGAATATAAGTCTCTACCTAAATTCACAATTTTTTCCATTTCTGGCGCCTGTGATTTTAAAATGCTAAAATCGTTCGGTCCATAATATAAAGACATAGCCACTGTCGCGTTTGCACCAGCAACTTTTGTTTGTAATTGAGATTGAAGCGCAGCTAATCCATGCGTACTATCAATTTTGCGTTGCCAGTTAAGATTTCCAGAAGCAAAGCCATCTTTTGAAATTAAAGTGGTTGCAAAAAATTGCTGCACCAATCCCACCCATTGAATAGGTTTTTCAAATGCTTTTGTGGTTTTACTTGAAATATAATCAAACCCACCCCCTTCAGAAAAACAGATATTGGACATTTGACGTTCATACGTAGAAGTACGTTCTTGTTGATAGGAATGTACATCCCAAATTACATTCAATTGCTGATTGGTTAATAACTGATCGGCACCTTCTAATTGAATATTCCAATCAATATTGTATTTATTTGCTTCTAATGTAAACTGATGACGTATAGTTTTTCCAGCAGGTGTAGTATAAGCATACTCAATTTTTTGCGCACCTTTCTCACCAGCAGTGATAGTCTTTGTTGGAAATAAAATATGATTTACTTGAAGTACTTTATTATCTCCAATATTAATAGGGTAATTTAAAGAACTGCTATCTCCAAGTTTAACTAATTCCTTTTTATAATTGGTATATTTTTTAAGTGTTACTTCAGCTACTTGTCCTCCTTTATTACTAAACTTTACTTTCACCACTTCATTCTCTAAATAAGTGAACTCTTCTTTTACAGTATCTATATTATTTGCAATGGCACCAGCAGTTGAATCTAATTTTACAGGATTTTGAAGCGCTGCTGCTTTTTCAGCAGTTGCTTTTACCATCGCCACAGAATCATCAAAATGCTTCTTATAAGTTGCTAAATCGGTTTGTTGTTTGTTGGTGTACCAGAAGTACATAAAAAACAAACCGGCCAATAATACAAACCCAATGACTGTATTTTTATCAGTATTCATACTCAATATTTAATCGTAATTAACGAGGGGCAAAGGTATCGTTTTTTTACAAATTTCGGCTGTATTTACCCCCTACCTGGTAAAGGGCATTGGAAATTTGCCCTAAACTGCAATATTTCACCGCTTCCATTAATACATTGAAAATATTGTCATTTTGCAAGGCTGCTTTTTGGAGCTTTTTTAAATAGGGGTCGCTCACAGATTGGTTCCTTTTTTGGAAGCTATTTACGTTCTTAATTTGCAGATTTTGTTCTATGGCTGATGACCTAAAGATGGCTTGTTGATCGGCATTATTTTTTTGCGTTTGATGCACAAAAGTATTTACCCCAATGATAGGAATTTCACCTGCATGCTTTTTAGTTTCGTATTGCATACTTTCTTCCTGAATTTTGGTACGTTGATACATTCTTTCCATCGCACCTAATACCCCTCCTCTATTATTAATTCTTTCAAATTCTCGCATAACTGCCTCTTCTACTAAATCGGTTAATTCGGTAATTAAAAAACTTCCTTGTTGAAAATTTTCCACCTTGGTGGTACCCAATTCTTTATTAATAATTAATTGAATAGCCAACGCACGCCTAACACTTTCTTCGGTGGGTGTAGTAATGGCTTCATCGTAAGCATTGGTATGTAAACTATTACATTGATCATAAATTGCGTATAAAGCTTGCAGCGTAGTTCTAATATCATTAAAATCTATTTCTTGTGCATGCAAACTTCTTCCACTGGTTTGAATATGATATTTTAATTTTTGTGATCGTTCATTGGCATGATATTTATGCTTCATAGTGTTGGCCCAAATTCTTCTAGCCACCCTTCCAATTACAGCATATTCAGGATCCATACCATTGCTAAAGAAAAAACTTAGGTTGGGAATAAAATCATCAATGGCAATACCTCGATTCATAAAATATTCAACATAGGTAAAGCCATTGGCTAAAGTAAAAGCAAGTTGTGTAATAGGATTCGCTCCTGCTTCCGCTATATGATACCCAGATATAGAAACACTATAAAAGTGTTTGATTTTATTAGCAGCAAAATAAGCTTGTACATCTCCCATCATCCTTAACGCAAAATCGGTGGAAAAAATACAAGTATTTTGTGCTTGATCTTCCTTTAATATATCGGCCTGCAATGTGCCTCTTATAGTAGAAAGCACTTCCTTTTTTATGCTTTCGTAAATAGCAGGTGCCAACACTTGGTCGCCAGAGACCCCCAATAATTTTAAGCCCAACCCATTATGCCATTCATTAAAAGGTAATGATTTGTTTACATTGGAATAGACAGGTAGCGCACCCCCTTTAAAGAGTAATTTTATTTTTTTATTAACTGTAGGCCATAATTTGTTCGCAGTAATATATTTTTCACAGGCTTGGTCAATAGCTGTATTAAAAAATTGTGCCATGAGAATGGGTGCAGGTCCATTAATGGTCATACTCACCGAAGTACTGGCATTATTTAAATCAATACCACTGTATAGTTTTTTGGCATCGTCAATGCTAGCCACGTTTACACCTGCATTACCAATTTTCCCAAAAACATCTAGCCTTTTCTCAGGGTCGTGGCCATATAATGTGACACTATCAAAAGCGGTAGAAAGTCGAATTGAATTTTGCCCCTTACTTAAAAAATGAAACCTACTATTGGTTCTTTCTGGGCAACCCTCTCCAGCAAACATTCTGGTAGGATCTTCGTTGTTTTGTTTTAACTTAAAAACACCCGCAGTAAAAGGAAAATATCCAGGTAAATTTTCTTTCAAATGCCATTCGGCAATATCTCCCCAATCTTTATATTTGGGCAATTGAACTTTTTGTATAACAGTACCAGATTGTGTTTCAAAATGAATGGACTGTTTTACTTTTTTTCCTTTATGCTCTATTTCTAAAAAAGATTTTTTATAGGCATCACTCTTTTCGGGCCATTCCAATACCAACTGCTTTACATCTTTATCAATACTTTGCTCAATAGTCTGGTTGGCTTTGATTAATTTTTTATCTTCCTTAAAAGCGGGTTCTTTTAAAACTTCTTGAAAACAATACCATTTAGAGATTTTTGTTTTCTGCGTTTCTATCCATTGATTATTCTTTTGAATAACGGATACAATCTCACCTAAATAATTATTTCTTTTATTAGGAATCGTAGGTGCCGTTACTTCATTCTCATCATATCTTGGCTCCCATGGGAGTATATTCCACTTAATTTTATGTGTTGTAAAAACAACAGCTGCCAAGCAATTATACATTGCTTGCATACCTGGGTCATTGAAATGAGAAGCTATGGTGCCAAAAATAGGCATGGTAGTTGTTTCATCAGACCAGAGATGGTGAGACCGACGATATTGTTTACGCACATCTTTCACTGCATCTAATCCACCGGCTCTATCAAATTTATTGATGGCAATAATTTTAGCATAATCAATCATGTTGATTTTCTCCAATTGCGTTGGCGCTCCAAATTCAGGGGTCATTACATATACGGGGATACTCACAAAATCTACAATCGTAGCATCATTTTGCCCAACACCTGCCGTCTCTATAATAATACTATCATATCCAGCAGCGATACAAAGTTCTATGACCGCATCCATAGAACCTGCAATAGAATTTTTATCAGACCTGGTCGCCAAGGATCGCATAAATACATTAGGATGATCAATTGCATTCATACGAATACGATCTCCTAATAAAGCCCCGCCCGTTTTTCGTTTACTTGGATCTACAGAAATGATAGCAATGGTTTTAGTCGGGTTCGCCAATAAGAAATACTGTACCAATCTATCGCAAACCGTTGACTTTCCTGCACCACCCGTTCCAGTAAGTCCAATGACGGGAATATTTTTATTCGTTTTTTTGGTTACCTTTTTTATAGGGCCATTTTGTAATAACGTAATTGCTCTACTTATATAGCGAGGATCAATTTTTTTGGCAATCGTTAATTTTGGTAATTTATTTTTGGAAAAACTTTTTAATTCAAAAGAGCAATATTTAATAACATCATTAATCATTCCTTCAATACCTAATTGCAACCCGTCTTCTGGTAAATATATTTTTGAGATTCCAATTTTTTCAAGCAAAGCTGCTTCTTTAGGTAAAATAGTGCCACCACCACCGCCCACAATTTTTACATGTCGATAGCCTGCATCATTTAATAATTTTCTAACGTAGGTGAAAAATTCTACATGGCCCCCCTGATAAGATGTTATAGCAATACCTTGTACATCTTCTTCTATAGCTGCGGCAACAATTTCAAGTGCAGAACGATTGTGTCCGAAATGAATAATTTCAACACCTTTTTCTTGCAACACACGACGCATAATATTAATAGAAGCATCATGTCCATCAAACAAACTGGTGGAAGTAAGAATTCGTATATTATTCATGCTATAAAGCTAACAAATGTTAGCAACATTGCAAACTAAAAAAGCCAGTTTCTAACTACGCTTTTTTAGCAGCCTGCGCTTTGGCAGCAGCAATAAAATGTACAAATAAAGGAGCAGGGTATTCTACCGTACTCTTTAATTCAGGATGATATTGAACACCTATAAAGAAAGGATGTTTAGGCAATTCAACAATTTCTACAAGACCTAAATCCGAATTAATACCACTTGTCACCATTCCATTTTCTTGGAATAATTTCAAGAAGGTATTATTAAATTCATAACGATGTCTATGTCTTTCGTTAATATCGGTCGTTCCATAAATTTTATAAGCAAGTGTGTCTTTCGAAATCGTACAAGGATAAGAACCTAAACGCATGGTACCCCCTTTCATGGTAATTCTCTTTTGATCTTCCATCATGTCAATGACTGGATGTTCTGTATTAGGATCCATTTCAACAGAATGTGCGCCTTTAAGGTGTAATATATTTCGTGCAAATTCAATCACCGCCATTTGCATTCCTAAACAAATACCAAAGAATGGTAAATTGTTTTCTCTTGCATATTTAACGGCTATAATTTTTCCTTCTATACCTCTATTTCCAAAACCAGGTGCTACTAGCAAACCATGCAAGCCTGTTAATTGTTCATTTACATTTTCAGCAGTTATATTTTCACTATGCACATTCACCACATTCACTTTTACTTCATTCATAGCACCTGCATGAATAAAGCTTTCTAAAATTGATTTATAGGCATCTTGTAATTCAATATACTTTCCAATTAATCCAATATTTACAGTTGCTTTTGGATGCTTTAACTTATCTAAAAAAACATTCCATTTTGTTAAATCGGGTTCTTTAAAATTTTGGATATTTAATTTCTTCAACACAATTAAATCCAATTTCTCTTTTAACATTAACAAAGGTACTTCGTAGATAGTACTTGCATCTAAAGATTCAATGACATTACCTGCTTTTACATTACAGAATAAGGCAATTTTTCTTTTAATATCATCATTTAAAGGATGTTCTGTTCTACAAACTATGACATCCGGATGCACACCTGTTTCGCTTAACATTCTTACACTATGTTGCGTAGGTTTTGTTTTTAATTCTTTAGCAGCATTTAAATAAGGTATCAATGTTAAGTGCACCACCATCACATCTTCTTCTGGTAATTCCCATTGAATTTGTCGAACGGTTTCAATGAATGGGGTACTTTCAATATCACCCACTGTTCCTCCTATTTCAGTAATAACAATATCAAACTTTCCATCCTGTCCTAACAATAACATGCGACGCTTAATTTCGTCGGTGATATGTGGAACTACTTGTACCGTTTTACCTAAAAATTCTCCTGCTCTTTCTTTATTAATAACAGTTTGATAAATACGTCCTGTTGTTACATTATTGGCTTGCGAAGTGGGTGTACTTAAAAAACGCTCATAATGTCCTAAATCTAAATCGGTTTCCGCACCATCTTCAGTCACATAACACTCTCCATGTTCATAAGGATTCAACGTTCCTGGGTCCACATTAATATAGGGATCAAATTTTTGTATAGTTGCAGTAAGCCCTCTCGCTTGCAATAATTTTGCCAATGAAGCAGCAATAATGCCCTTCCCCAAACTACTCGTTACACCACCTGTTACAAATATATACTTTGCCATACTATATTACTTCTTATTTGAAAATAGTATACACCCAATAGGAATATGCTATTGTGTATAAACCAGTTTCAAAATGGTTTTTTTACTTTTTAGGACCTATCTTTATTTGGAAAAATTCTTAGAGGTCATACAAACCTACGCCAAAAAAGGGGGGCTACAAAATGATAGCCCTCAGTCAACAAAAAATGTTTATAAGTGTTATATAAAAGTGAACATCTTCAAATAAATTAAATAAAAATCAATGCAAAAAGCCACTTATGCCCTTTTAACCGTCATTTTGACCGTCAGTTTAATTAGCTGGAACTGGAGCAAATCTCAGCATCCCACAGTTGATAAAGCAGCTGTAATTGAGTGTCTAAATATGGAAACCCAACAAGCCTATCAAAAAGAGGCAGGTACCCCTGCTTTTGCGGCCATGCACCCCATTCCTTTAGCAGTGAATCCTGAAAATTTATTAGGTAAAATGATGTCATTTGATGGCGCCGATGGAAAACAAGCCAATGCTTATTTTATACCAGCAAAAAAGAAAACAAATAAATATTTAATGGTGATTCAAGAATGGTGGGGATTGAATGATAATGTTAAAATGGAATCCGATAAATATTATACTGATTTAGGGGACGTAAATGTAATTGCAGTAGATATGTATGATGGTAAAGTAGCTGCTACTCCAGATAGTGCAATGAAGTTAATGCGCGGCGCTGATATGGGAAGAATGACTGCTATTATTCAAGGTGCTATTAAATATGCTGGAAGTAAAGCATCTATTTATAGTGTGGGCTGGTGTTTTGGAGGTATGTGGAGTTTACAAACAGCCATTCTTGCTGGACCACAAGCAAAAGGATCTGTGATGTATTATGGTAGACCAGAAACAAATATGGATAAAATAAAATCTATTCAATGTGATATCATTGGATTTTTTGGCAACTTAGATCAAAGTCCTTCTCCTGCAATGGTAAATGATTTTGAAAAAAACATGAAAGAAGCTGGTAAGAATTTATCAGTTAATAGATATGAAGCAGGTCATGGTTTTGCGAATCCAAGTAATCCTAGTTTTAATGCTGCTGCTAAAGAAGATGCATATACAAAAGCAATTGCGTTTTTAAAAGCACATTAATTAAATAAGTAATTCAAACAAAATAGCTTTTCAACGCCTCCCTGGCAAAAACCCAAAGTGGGCTTTGAAAAGCTATTTAGTTTGATTACATATCCTTTTTTATTTTTTGAAAGCTTGTTGTGAGTCCGCGAATTAAGGAAGAACTAAATCCTTGATGTTCCATTTCATTTAAACCAGCAATGGTGCATCCCATTGGAGTGGTTACTTTATCAATTTCTTGTTCTGGATGCGTGTTTTTAGTAAGCAATAAATCAGCGGCTCCTTTTACCGTTTGAGCAGCAATTAAAGAAGCTTGTGCTGCACTAAAGCCTATTTCAATTCCACCTTGTATATTGGCTCTGATATATCTTAATGCATAAGCTGTTCCGCAAGCACCTAATACAGTTGCTGCATCCATTAATTTTTCATCTATCACAATACTCTTTCCCAATTGATTAAATAAATTGGTCACATAAGCTACCTGTTTACTCGCTACTGTATTGGCGCAAATACAAGTCATGCTTTGCTGAATAGCAATGGCTGTATTTGGCATGGCTCTAAACATAGCAAAATTAACATCCAACATTTCTTCAAGGTCTTTAATCCACACACCGGTCGCCACACTAATAATAGTATGCTGAGTAGGACTTAAAGAAGATTTGATATCTGCTATTATATCTTTTATTTGAAATGGTTTTACTGCTAGGATAACATAATTAGCCTCTTTCACTGCAGCAACATTATCTGCAGTAACTGCCACTCCTTTATCCGCTAAGTGTTGAATAGTTTGAATATTTCTTTTAGTAATGGTTATTTGATTGGCTTTTATGAAACCACTTGCCATTAATCCTTCTGCAATAGAAGCACCTAAGTTTCCGCCGCCAATGATGGCTATTTTATTTGTTGACATTTGATAGAATTTTAAATTTTATAAATATTATTTGAATTAACCACTATTTCTCGACTCGCTCTGCGCAATGCTCGAAAGGTCGTCTCAAAATAGATTAATTCAAATGAAGATTTTTAACTGCCCAGATGAACTATTAGAATATATCTAAGAATGGAAAAATTAATAACCCTCCCCGGGAAGTAAATAATTTTTTACATAGTCAGTAACGCCTTCTTCAAGCGTTGAGAATGGCTTATCATATCCAGCATTACGAAGCTTATTCATATTAGCTTCGGTAAAATATTGATACTTATCTCTAATATCTAAGGGCATATCAATGAATTCAATAGTAGGTTTTAAATCTTGTGCCATAAAAGTATTGGCAGCTAAATCATAAAAGCTACGTGCTTTTCCAGTTCCTAAGTTATATAAACCATTTTTTTCTTTACTCCATTGTTTTGCAAACATCACATGCATCATCCATCCAATTACTTTTACCACATCTTTCACATAAATAAAATCGCGTAATTGTTCTCCATCTTTAAAATCGGGGCGATGACTTTTAAATAATTTTACCAATCCTGTTTCTTTAATTTGATGAAAGGCATGAAATATGACGCTTGCCATTCTTCCTTTATGCCCTTCATTAGGTCCATATACATTAAAGAATTTCAAACCTGTCCACAAAGGTGGTTGAGGGTTTTGCGCAATAGCCCATTTATCAAATTCATTTTTACTAACTCCATAAGGGTTCAAAGGAACCAATTGGCTCAATATATCATGACTATCTTCGTATCCAAGTTCACCACTGCCATAAGTAGCAGCGGAAGAAGCATAAATTAAAGGGATTTGTTTATGGGTTGCATAATTCCAAATAGCTTTAGAATATTCAACATTCAATTCTTCGTGAATAGCATAATTGAATTCGGTGGTATCGGTTCTAGCCCCTAAATGTATAATAATGTCAATCTCATAATCATCATTCACTAACTGATCTAAAAATGCTTGACGCTCTATCACTTTTGTAAATTCTTTTCGCTCCCAATTATTTCTTTTTGCTTCAACGCCAAAATCATCCACCAATAATAAATTCGTAAAGCCGTTTTCATTTAAATATTGAACCATAACAGAACCAATAAAACCTGCGGTTCCCGTTACGACTATGGTGGGTTGCTTTGACATGATCAGTTAAGCTAATTTATTTTCAATAGCAGTGTCATAACTATTTTTCCAGTTGGCAATGGTACCCCAACTTTCTCCATCCACTTGTATATTGCCCTCACTTACTTTTCCAATAAGCGTACATTCAACACCTAATTTTTTGGCTGCTGCTTCTACTTTAGTTAATTGAGCATCACTACAAGATACCACTACTCTACTTTGCGCCTCGCCCATCCAATAGGCATCTTTTCTTAATGATGTTGCATTAGAACTAACTTCAAAACCTTTATGATTGAAAAAAGCCGATTCTAACAAAGTAATAATTAAACCACCTTCACTAATATCATGTGCGCTTTCAATGAGACGCTCTTTAATTAAAGAAGCAACTAATTGTTGTAAAGTAAACTCTTCTTCTAAATCAAAATGCGGAGCTGGAGAAAATGCAACACCTTTTAATTTATTTAAATATTCAGAAGAACCAATGTCATTTCTTTGTGTGCCTAATAAAACAATCGTATCGCCGTTGTTTTTAAAATCTAAAGTCATTCTATTTTTCATATCCTCTACAATACCAACCATTCCAATAGTAGGTGTAGGGAAAACTGGACCATCCGGATTTTGATTATAAAAACTCACATTGCCTCCAGTAACAGGTGTATTAAACTTGCGACAAGCAGCTCCCATACCCTCTACCGATTTTACAAATTGATAGTATACTTCTGGATCATATGGGTTACCAAAATTTAAACAATTGGTAACACCAATAGGCTCTCCACCACTACAAACAATATTTCTTGCTGCTTCAGCGACCGCAATCATCGCGCCTTGATATGGATTAGCAAATACATATTTACTATTGCAATCCACCGTCATAGCCAATGCTTTTCCGGTTCCTTTTGCATTTACGATAGATGCATCACTTGGTGCATTGGTAGAAGTATTCGCAGCACCCACCATGCTATCATATTGAGTATATATCCAACGTTTAGAAGCAATATTTGGTATTTGTACTAATTGTTTTACGCTCTCTTGCAGGTTCGTAGTATCTGCAACTGAATGGATATCAAAAGCATTCACTTTAGATAAATAAGCAGGCGCTGAGTATTCACGCGTATATTGAGGGGCGCCACCCCCTAAAACTAATTCGTAAGCTGGAAGTGATGCTTCTAATGTTCCATGCATATAAAAATTCAACAAACCATCATCTGTTACTTCACCAATATTACTGCAAGACAAATCCCATTTTTCAAATACTGCAAGTACTTGCGCTTCTTTTCCTTTCTCCACTACCATCAACATACGCTCTTGACTTTCACTTAATAATAATTCCCAAGCCTTCATATTTTGTTGACGTGTAGGCACTTTATCTAAATCGATACGCATTCCCACTTCTCCTTTAGCACTCATTTCTGCGGTAGAACAAATAATTCCTGCAGCACCCATATCCTGCATACCCACTACACCACCTGTTTCAATAACTTCTAAACAAGCTTCTAATAATTTCTTTTCTTGAAATGGATCACCCACTTGAACTGCCGGTAATTCTTCCACACTATCTGCCGTAATTTCTGCAGATGCAAAACTTGCACCACCAATGCCATCTTTACCCGTTGCACTTCCTACAAAGAAAACAGGGTTCCCTTTTCCTAAAGCAATGGCACTAACTGTTTTACCAGCTTTTACAATACCCACGCTCATCGCATTCACTAATGGATTGGTATGATAACATTCCTCAAAATATAATTCACCACCTACAGTAGGCACTCCAAAACAATTTCCATAATGCCCAATACCGTGTACCACCCCTGCTAATAAGCGTTGTGTTTTTTTATCTTCTAATTTTCCAAAACGCAAACTATTTAAAGAAGCAATTGGACGTGCACCCATTGTAAAAATATCTCTTTGTATACCACCTACTCCCGTGGCTGCCCCTTGAAATGGTTCCAACGCACTTGGATGATTGTGTGATTCAATTTTAAACACCACCCCATAGTCATTTCCGATATCCATTAAACCCGCATTTTCTTCACCCGCGGCAACAAGCATTCGTCCTCCATCACGTGGTAAAGTTTTTAACCACTTAATAGAATTTTTATAACTACAATGTTCACTCCACATGCCACTAAACGCGCATAGTTCTGTAAAATTGGGAGTGCGTCCTAATTTCTGTTGAATACTTTCAAATTCTTCAGGCGTTAATCTAAGTTGCTGGGCTGTTTTGACGGTAATTTCCATGAGTGATAACTTATTCTTTTAAGATGACGCGAAGGTACAAAAGTGATAATTAAGGATGCGGTTCATTTACCAACATAACACTCTATAAAATGTGTATGATTATTATACATCCATATTCAACTTTATTTTAAAAGAGTCTTTATTGAAAATCAATGAATTG
>CAINWZ010000153.1 GCA_903854725.1 uncultured Bacteroidota bacterium | reverse complement strand
GCACGCTCTAATAAACGACTATGCAAATAGAATACATCACCAGGATATGCTTCACGTCCTGGAGGGCGACGTAATAATAATGAAACCTCACGATACGCCACCGCTTGCAAAGATAAATCATCATAAACAATTAATGCTGGACGACCTGTATCACGGAAGAACTCTCCAATGGCTGCACCCGCAAATGGAGCGTAGAATTGAAGTGGCGCTGGATCGGCTGCAGGAGCTGCAACGATGATTGTATAAGCCATAGCGCCATTGTCTTCTAATGTTTTCATTACACCCGCAATAGTAGATGCTTTTTGTCCAATGGCTACATATATACAGTATACTGGTTTGCCAGCTTCGTAAAATTCTTTTTGATTGATAATAGTGTCGACGCAAATAGCTGTTTTACCAGTTTGACGATCTCCAATTACTAATTCACGTTGACCACGTCCTACAGGAATCATCGCATCAATCGCTTTGATACCTGTTTGCAATGGTTCTTTTACTGGCTCACGGAAAATTACCCCTGGTGCTTTACGCTCCAAAGGCATTTCATACATTTCACCTGCGATAGGACCTTTGCCATCAATAGGTTCTCCTAAAGTATTAATAACACGACCTACTAAGCCTTCTCCTACTTTAATAGAAGCAATCTCACCAGTTCTTTTTACTTTATTTCCTTCTTTGATACCTTTACTATCACCCATCAATACCACACCCACATTGTCTTCTTCAAGGTTAAGTGCAATAGCTTTGGTGCCATTCTCAAATTCAACTAACTCACCACTTCTTACGCCATTTAAACCATATACACGGGCAATACCATCACCCACTTGCAATACAGTTCCCACTTCCTCCAAATCAGCAGAGGCATTAAAATTACTTAGTTGTTGTCTAAGAATTGCCGAAATTTCATCTGGTTTTACGTCCGCCATAATAGTCTATTTTAATGTATGATTATTTTATTTTACTTATGAACTCGTTATTCAAAAATTGTTTTTTAATATCTTTTAAATCTCTGGCAATACTTGCATCCACTAAATTATTATTAAACTCTAGTACAAATCCTCCAATTAAACTTTCGTCTGTCTTTGTAGTTAGCTCTACAGTTGTAAAGTTGGATGTTGATTTTACTTTTTGCTCAATCGATTTTTTGATGTCATCGCTCACTGCCACTGCTGTTGTCAAAGTAACTTGATGGATACCTTTAATAACATTGTATTGCTCTATAAATGCAGTAGCCATTTCTGGTAATTCTAACTCTCTTCCTTTTTTTACGATTAAAACAGTGAAAGAATTTGTTAAACCACCTACTTTATTTTTTAGCACTTCATTGATGATGCTATTCTTTTGATCTGCTTTAATAATGGGACTACGTAACATGTTTACAAAGTCACTACTAGCATTACAAACAGCTTGAATATATTTCATATCGGCATACACCGCTTCCAATTGACCTTGCTCTGTGGCCAAATCTAATAAGCTTTTTGCGTATCTACCTGCTAAACGTGCGTTGGGCATTTCTTACAATTTAATTTAACTTAACTCCGTCTGCTAATTGCTTAATATATGTTTCTTGCTCTGCTTTATTGGCAAGCTCACGTCTTAATACTTTTTCTGCCACTTCAACCACTAAGCTGCCTACCTGATTTTTCACTTCAGTTAATGCAGCATTTTTTTGTTGGTTAATGGCTACTTGTGCATCCGCCACAATTCTTTCATATTCAGCCTTCGCTTTTTCTTTTGCTTCTGCTACCATTTTCTCGGAAGCTTCTTTTGCTTCTTTGATTAAAGTGGCTCTTTCTTCTCTTGCTTTAGCTAATAATGTTTCATTTTCATTTTGCATTGCAGATAAATCTGCTTTCATTTTGTCCGCCTTTGCTAAAGAATCTTCAATACCTTTTTCTCTATCGGAAATAGCTTTCAACATAGGCTTCCAAGCAAATTTGCCTAATACAACAAGCAATCCAACAAAGGCAACCGTATTCCAAAATACCAATCCGATATCTGGCAACACTAATGGGTTTATTTCTAAAAACATAATCCTTAATTTATCTTAATGAATGTAAAATCTTTTCTTTCTAAAACGTTTTGTTTAAAAAATTATAGGCCCTTCGCCCTGTGCTAGGGCCTATAATGCTTTTGGAAATCTTTTGATAGATTATCCGTTCCCCAATAGGGCAACCACCACCGCAAATAAAGCCACGGCCTCAACGAAGGCAGCCATTACGATCATGTTAGAACGAATATCATTCACTGCTTCTGGTTGACGAGCAATACTTTCTACCGCTCCTTTACCAATTAGACCGATGCCAATTCCAGCACCGATAGCAGCTAATCCAGCG
>CAINWZ010000152.1 GCA_903854725.1 uncultured Bacteroidota bacterium | reverse complement strand
CCTAAAATTATGGAGGCTCCTAACTTAAATATATATTCCAATAGCTTGATTAAGTATGCCGTGGTTGATATGCCCTTTGTTCTTGTTTTCTCTCCACGGCCTATGCCACTTGCTACGCGGTACATATATTCCGAAGTTAATTTCTTTACTTCAACCACATGATATACGCATATAGAAGGATCGTAATAGATAGTATGTCCTAAGGCTAGAATTTTATAAAACAACTCTTTACCTTCCCCTCCAATTCTTAAAGTTCCCACTACACCAGGCAAATTGCTATTAAACCCGCCAATTTGTTTGTAAATTTCTTTGTTTACAATCATATTAGACTCAAGTGGGTATTTACCATATTCAAAAGCACAGGCGCTAGGAGCGTAGTCAAAATTTCCTACCAAGGAAGAAACATAATAACTCATCCATTTTGGTTCGGCTGGTATGTACTTAGGAATAATACGTCCGCCAAAACCAACTGCATCAGGTTTGGTCTTGATGTGTTTTATTATATTTTCAACATAATTGGGAGTAGCAACAGCGTCATCGTCCATAAAACAAAGCCAATCGCCTTTTGCAATAGCCGCACCTGTATTGCGCGCGAAAGAAGCACCTTGCTTAGATTCTGTTATATAGGCAAATGAACCTTCAGTATGTATAGTTCTCCACTGGGAAAATACTTCCGCTGTATTATCTGTTGAATTATTATCTACAATAATAGTTTCGAAGGAATTCAATCCTGCAGTTTGTGTGTACAAACTTGAAAGTGCATCGCTGATATAGCTTGCTCTATTGTAACTGCATATAATAATTGACAATGTCATACTTACTTGCTATTACTTTTCCATTTTTTGAAACTCGTAAAACCTAGTCCAATAATTAGACCCCAAAGAATTACTGAAGCGCCAGTAGCTGCTTTTTGTGCGGTGGTTACGATAATAGGTTTGAATTCAAAACGAATACTATGAGTACCCGCTGGCACTACTAATGCTCTAAGAACGTAGTTTGCTTTTACAATAGGGGATTCTTGGTTATCAATATAGGCTTTCCATCCTTGCTTATAATAAATTTCACTAAATACAGCTAGCTGCTTTTTAGTTGATTTACTTGTATAATTTACTTCGTCATTATTATTATTTACTAAAGTAATTTGAGCTGTTTCGTCAAATTGAATATCATTTAAACCCTCTATTTTATCTTTTTGCTCTATAACAGCAGTGTCTTTTGGATTAAAATTATCTAAACGGTGCATTACTTCTGCAGCACCTTTTTCATATTGAATTCCTTTTACAAACCATACGTTCCCTAAGGCATCTTTATTGGCAACGGTATCGGTTGCTGCATTTCCGGAAATCACATATTTAGTATTAAGCATATTCATAGTTGGAACACAATTGGGAAATTTATACCATTGGTTTTCTATGAGGTCTTGGTAGATACTCAATTTTGCTGGGTTATAACCGCCTACTGTTTTGTGGTGATAAGCAATTAGCGCACCGCCATTGAAGGCATTATTAATTCCTCCTCGAACATCCAATACTCTATAATTGCTTGTATCTTTTTTTAAGGCAATGTCTAAGGGGCTTAGTGCAAAAACATTTTCATTTTCTGTAGTTTCTATGAAACTTTCCGATTTCAAGTATTTTATATTTACTTGAAATAAATCAATCATAGATAATACGCCGAAGCCAATTAGTAAAATAGTCTGATTGATGACTTTTTTAATTGATAAAAATAAAAGTGTAACAATTAAAAATAAGTATAAAAAGAATCTTACAATATCTCCTTCAATCATTGATTTTCTATCGGTAGCTATTGCATTTACTAAATCATTTGCAGGTGCTTCAAAAGCAGCTTTTTGATTGGCATCTGGAATTTTGGCAATTTGTGAAATTAAATTTATTTCACTTTCGCTTTTAAAATTACTAGTAAAGTAAATATATAGTACACTAACAAGCATAAACCCTGTTACAATAAAACTCAGTTTGTATTTTTGTATAATTGATTTAAAGCTTGTTTCATTACTTATAGCAGACATGCCGTATAATGCCATAACGCCCAATAATAGTGTAGGGATAATCATTATCATACTGGGCGCTCTAAATTTATTGTATAATGGCAAATGATCAAACATGAAAACGTTGAAGGATTCAAAGAAACTTCCCGCACTTAACATAAGTGAGAATATAATAGTTGCTGAGATCCACCAGCGATGTTTATTAGCCGCACTAGATAGGCCTATGAAGGCGAAAAAGCATATCACTACACCCATGTAAGGAGGTCCTGAAGTGAATCCAATACCGCCCCAATAAAAAGATAAAAATGATTGTAGTTGTTGACCTACTTGAGGTTGCATTTGTTGTAAAGTCTCAATGGCTTTAGAACTTGTAGGATCAACTACATTAGGATCACTTGATCCGCCATAAATATTTGGGAACATTAAAACCAAAGGTTCGCTTTTAAACATACTATAGCTAAAAGCATAATCTTTATTTAAACCAGTAGCTGTTGTTTTACTATCCTTGGTAATTAAAACGCTTCCGCCTCTAATGGATTCTTTCCCATATTCATAAGTGCTTGCTAGTAAAGGAGCATTGACGATAATACCTAACACCCCGCCAATTAAAGCTGCAGAAAATGTTTTGATAATATGAGTGAAGTCTTTTTCTATAATCCACTTTACTAAAAAGAAAATGGACATGAATACAACAATTATTAAACCATAGTAGGTTACTTGTAAGTGATTAGATCCTAAGAATAAAGAAGTAGCTATACCAGTTAGTACCCCTCCCCACAAATATTTTTTCTGAAAAATTAAAAGGATGGCTCCAATGAAAAAAGGTAAATATGCAATGGCGTGCATTTTTGTGATATGACCTACCATTACTAAAATAGGGTTGTAGGTAGCATAACTATAGGCTAAACCACCTATTACACTTATGATGGTATTAAACCCTAACACTTGCGCTAAAAAATAAAAGCACAAACTTGCTAAGAAAAATAAACTAATAGGCTCGGGAAATTTTAAAGTCAATAATCTGTCTAATATACCCACACCATAGGCGAATCCTGGAACTCCAGTGATTTGATAAGTTGGCATTCCTCCAAACATACTATTTGTCCATAATGGGGCTTGGCCATTCTTTTCTGCATAACTCATAGCATCCTGCGCCATTCCCTTCCATTGCGTTACATCTTGTTGTTGCAATACCTTTCCCTCTAAGGCAGGTCTACAATAAACAATGGCTACAATGGCAAAAATGGCTACAGCGATAATATGGGGTAGGGCTGACTTGAAAAGAGGCTTAAACATATGCATTATTTTATAGTGACAAACCTACAACTAAAAAGGCTTTTTAAGTAATTTTAGTACCTTGTAAATGTTAAAAATTACCATGAAAAAAAGCACCTATTTACCCTTTCTTGCCAAGCTTGCTATAATTTGTAATGCCTTTTATTTATTTACTACCGCCTTTCTTTTTTTTTCTTGGTTAAAGGTTCCTGCTGAAGTAGCTAATTTTATGGCAGTTTTGGGGCTTGAAATGGCTCCATTTGTGAATGTATTGTTTGCAATTTTGTTTATTTTTAATCTAATTTCAAAAAAGGGGAATGATTTACCAAAATGGCAAACAATCATTAACTTTTTGATGTTATTGTTGCAGTTAACCTTATTAATTATATAAATTTAATTATGATCCATTCCGTTTTAAAAGACAAGCCTACTAAATTATTTATAGGTATTACTGCCTTTTTTGTAGCCAATGCCTTAATTGCTGAATGTATTGGAGGCAAGATATTTTCTTTAGAAAAAGTATTTGGGTTAGCTCCTGCTAATTTTACATTATTCGGAGAAAGTAATCTTTCATTTAATTTAACCTGTGGAGTATTATTATGGCCACTGGAGTTTGTAATTACAGATATTGTAAATGAATATTTTGGTCCAAAAGCGGTAAGAAGAATTAGTTATACTGCTGTGGCTTTAATAAGTTATGCATTTTTGATGTTTTATTTAGCAATGAAAATTGCACCTGCTCAATTTTGGGTGGAATCAAAAACTGCAGCAGGCGTGCCAAGTATGCAGTTGGCATTTGAATCTATTTTTGGTCAGGGGATGTGGATTATTTTGGGTAGTCTTATGGCTTTTTTAGTAAGTCAGCTTATTGATGTGTATGTGTTTCATAAAATTAAAAAAATAACAGGAGAGAAGATGGGATGGCTTCGTGCAACTGGCTCTACGGTTGTATCACAGCTAGTTGATAGTTTTGTGGTTTTACTTATCGCTTTTAAAATCGGAAATGGATGGAGCTGGTCAACAGTCCTTGCTGTTTGCGCCGTTAACTATATCTATAAATTTACAATGGCCGTTATTTTAACTCCATTGATTGGCTTTTTAGAAGCGAAAATTGAAAACTATGTTGGTCATGATGTAGCGAAGAAAATGAAATTAGAAGCAATGGGAATTCGGAATTAGATTTAAGTTTACTATATTTGAAAACATGGTCTACATCCTTAAATAAATTATCAAATGGTACTTTCAATTATTATTCCTGCATTCAATGAATCAAGAACCATTATTCAGTTGTTGAATAGGGTAAAGGATGTGAAATTAATACAGAATGTAGAAAAGCAATTTGTAATAGTAAATGATTGTAGCTCGGATAATACAGAAGAACTTATTCAACAATTCTCAAATGATAATTCTTCAATAAATATTATTTACAAAAAGCAGGAAGTAAATAAAGGGAAAGGAGCTGCTTTACATACAGGTATTGAGTTGGCCACGGGAGATTACATTATCATACAAGATGCAGATTTAGAATATGACCCTGAGGAGTACAATGAGCTTTTAATTCCAGTATTAAATGGACATGCGGATGTAGTTTATGGATCTAGATTTATGGGAGGCAAGCCACATAGAATTTTATTTTTCTGGCATTCAATTGGGAATAATTTTCTAACTTTTTTATCGAATATGTTTAATAATTTAAACTTAACGGATATGGAAACCTGTTACAAGTTATTTAATGCTAAATTGATTAAAGGCATAAAATTGAATGAAAGAAGATTTGGATTTGAACCAGAAGTGACTGCAAAAATTAGCAAGCTGCCTGATATAAAAATATACGAGGTAGGCATTT
>CAINWZ010000151.1 GCA_903854725.1 uncultured Bacteroidota bacterium | reverse complement strand
GAGCCGATTAGGTCGACTTATCGGCTCATAGATTTGATTTACATGATCCGAATTGCTATAGCTTTAAGATTATTCATTTTTTCATAAATGACTGATTATCAGTATATAAATATTTTATCAAACATAAATTACTACTTTATCGATCAATTATTGTGTTTTTTGATTGATAAATCATATTTTTATGATTGATAAATTGCAGATGCCAAAGAAATCAAATAAAAGACAGAATGATATTATTCAGTTTATAAAGAATAATCCTAACTGTACTTCTCTAGAAATACTCGAAGGGTTAAAGCTGGAAATGAGTATAGTAACACTTCGTAGAGTGTTGCAAGAATTAAGTGCGAGTAGTTTAATTAATGCTTTAGGGGAGCTGAAAAGTAGGAAGTACATAATAAGTAATTCATATAATGTTATTGGGCCAATAGATGTTGATCAGTATTTTAAAAAAGAGATTGATGAAAGAATTATTCAAGATAGCTTTAATCACGTATTAATTAAAGATACACTTAGAAGTATCTCCATATTTACAAATACAGAACTTGATTTTTTAATTATTTTACAAGAGAAGTTTACATTAAATGCTTCAAAATTATCCAAAAGTGAATATAAGAACGAATTAGAAAGGTTAGCAATTGATTTAAGTTGGAAATCTTCTCAAATCGAAGGGAATACTTATTCTTTACTAGAGACTGAAAGATTATTAAAAGATAAAGAGACAGCAGCAGGAAAGACAAAAGAGGAAGCTTCCATGTTATTGAACCATAAAGAAGCCCTTGATTTTATTATTAATCAGCCAGATTATATAAATCCATTAAAAGTTTCAAGCATTGAGGATATTCATAGTATATTGGTAAAGGATTTAGATATCACAAGAAATATTAGGAGCAGGAGAGTGGGGATTTCGGGTACAAACTATAAACCCCTTGAAAATGAGTTTCAAATTAAAGAAGCGCTTGAGTCAATGTGCAATCTTATCAATTCAAGAAATAATGTATTCGAGAAAGCATTATTAACACTGGTGCTTATCTCTTATATTCAACCATTTTCAGATGGGAATAAAAGAACTGCTAGGATTATAAGTAATGCAATTTTAATAAACAATCATTACTGTCCTATTTCCTTTAGGACTATTGATTCAATAGATTATAAGAAGGCTATGTTGATATTCTATGAACAAACCAATATCAATCCGTTTAAAAATGTTTTTATTGGTCAATTTGAATTTGCGGTAAATACTTATTTCTAAATAATTGTTAATCCTGCGTGAGGAATTCATTATTTACCAAATTTTAATATTTCTTTGCTTTTTAAAATCAATATAAATGAAATTAATAAAAGTAGAATCAATAATAAATGCTCCTATCAGTAAAGTATGGGAGTCTTGGACTAAAGTAGAGCATGTAAAAAATTGGAATTTTGCTAGTTCAGATTGGCATTGTCCTAATGCTACTAATAATTTAGTAGTAGGAGGTGAATTTCATTATACTATGTCAGCAAAAGACAATTCTATGAGTTTTGATTTTTGGGGTACTTATGAAAAAATTGAAATTGAAAAAAATATTGAAATTTTATTAGGGGATGGTCGTAAAATGAAAGTAAATTTTGAATCCTCGGATACAGGAACTTTAGTTACAGAAGAATTTGAACCAGAGCAAGAAAATCCTGAAGAAATGCAAAGAGCAGGTTGGCAAATGATTTTAGATAATTTTAAAAACTATGTAGAACAATAAATTAAAAAATGAATCAATTACAATACACAATCAAAATAAATGCGCCAGTGAATAAGGTTTATGATTTAATGCTTGGCATTAGTAATAAATCAACTTATGAGCAGTGGACCGCAATGTTTAATCCAACATCAACCTATGAGGGGAATTGGAATAAAGGAAGCAAAATGTTATTTGTAGGATTGGATGAGAAAGGCAACAAGGGAGGTATGGTTTCGAAAATTGCAGATAACATCATAAATAAATACATCTCAATTCGCCATTATGGACTAGTACAATCGAATATTGAAATAACAGCTGGTCCAGAAGTCGAAAAATGGGCTAATGGATTTGAAAATTATACTTTCCAAGAAAATAATGGTGTTACAGATATTATAGTTGAATTAGTTGGCCTCACAGAAGATTTAACTGAATACATGAATGACTCATGGCCAAAAGCGCTAAATAAACTTAAAGAACTGTGTGAGGTTTTTTAAATTGCCAACGAACCATAAAAATAGGCTGCCGTTACTCCGCCATCCATTAGAAAGTCACTTCCAGTAATGAATGCGCCATCTTCACTCATTATTAATGCAGCAACTGAACCCACTTCATCTGGCGTACCTGCTCTTCCGGCAGCTGAAGCCGAAATCATTTTTCTATAACTTTCTCCTCTTGGTCCGTTTAATTCATCTTGAGCCAGTGGCGTTATTATAATACCTGGACTAATTGCATTAATTCTTGCACCTCTTTTTCCCCAACGAACAGCTTCAGCTCTCACACGTAAAGAATTTCCTCTTTTTGAAAGTTGATAAGCGTGTAAAGAATCTTTTACATTGTTTACATTAACCAATGGAAGCGATAATAGTTCCTCCACTGCAGTAGTTGCCAATGCTTTATCTTCTTCTATTGTAAGTGCTGGTAGTCTATGACCAGATTGTGATGAAATTACTACACCAGCACCTCCTTGTTCAATAACATTACCAAATGCCTCTAATACTAAAGCAGTTCCATATAAATCAACTTTTAAAATAGTCTCAGGGGATGCTTGAGAGGGAGAAACACCTGCTGCATGTATTAATCCAACAACTTTTCCAATGCTTACAGCTTTTGCAACTAATGCATCTATAGATTCTCTAGAAGCTACATCTACAATAGTTGTGCTTACTTCAAAACCAGCATCAGTTAATGTTTTGGCAGCAACTTCTGCATTTTCAATTTTAATATCTGAAATTAATATATGCTTACCTGCAGATACTCTTTTGGCAATTGCTTGACCAATAGCCCCCGCACCTATCAAAACAACTACTTTAACTTCCATTGACATGTATAATTTATATTTAGTTAGGAATAACACTTGCTTTTAAAGCAAGTAATTTCCAGCCGTCTTTTGTTTTAATGAAGGTCTCTATATATGATAAGTGTCTAATCATATTATTTCCACCAGCAGTAATGTTAAAAATACCTTTTCCAGCGACTACAGCTGTATTATTTAAGATGGTTGTTTTGCTTTCTTCTATTTCAATACTATTGTGCGTCATTGTGCCGCTTTGAAAAGTAGCTAAGTATTGAGATTTAGACAGAGTCTCTCCTTTGCTATTAACTACAATAAATTTTTCGTGTAACAAATTATCAATTGAGTCTATGTTATTTTTTACTTCCCAGTTAAATAAACTTTTGGATAATTGTGTTACTTCGTTTTCAATTTTTGATTGCGCAAAAATAGGAGATAATGCAAAAAGCAATATGATAGAAATAGT
>CAINWZ010000150.1 GCA_903854725.1 uncultured Bacteroidota bacterium | reverse complement strand
TGTAAAATAGGATTAGATAAATAATACTATAATGATTTTTTCATGTGATCAATATTAAAAAAGCCCCCCGAGTCTCGGGGGGCTTTTTTTGTACTAATAAATTTTTAATTCCATTTGCTATTCGCGAACATCTATGAATAGCAAATGGAATTAAAATAATGAGTAAAAAACTACAAATTGAAAAGCCCCTTATTAATTAACTGCAAGGTTTTAGTCTTGTAAGTACTAGGGATTAACAAACTAATATTATGATGGCTCCCGCCATAACTTACCATAGTTACAGGCACTTCGTTGATAGCTTGAAATAATTTATTCAATACCGCATCTGTTTTTGCAATTTCATTTCCTACTATGGAAACGATGGTTTGATTTTTCTCCACTTCTACCATTGCAATATTATTAAGTTCAGCTAATATTTCAGTTAAGTGCGTATCGCTATCTATAGTTACAGATACGGCTACTTCAGATGTAGTAATCATATCTATAGGCGTTTTGTACTTTTCAAAAACTTCAAATATTTTTCTTAAAAATCCATAAGCCAAAAGCATTCTACTGCTCTTTATTTTTATCGCAATAATATTATCCTTAGCTGCTACCGCTTTCACCCCTACACTACCCGCTTCTTTTTTTATGACCGTCCCTGCTGCAGTTGGCTGCATGGTATTTAATAATCGAACAGGGATATTTTCTTGTTGCGCTGGCCAAATACAAGTGGGATGTAAAATTTTTGCGCCGAAATAAGCCAACTCTGCTGCTTCATCAAAACTTAATTGCTCAATAGCCACTGTTTTATCAACTACTCTTGGGTCGTTATTATGCATACCATCAATATCAGTCCAAATCTCACATACACTCGCTTTAACTGCAGCCGCAATTAAGGAAGCCGTATAATCACTGCCCCCTCTTTTTAAATTATCTACCTCTGCTCTACTATTTCTACAAATATACCCTTGCGTAATAAATAATTTTTTAGTAGGATGCTGCGCTAATACAATTTTTATTTTTTCTTGAATGGCTATTAAATCAGGCTCGTCATTCGCATCTAATTGCATAAACTCTAATGCTGGTAATAATGCATGATCAATTTTTTCTTGTTCTAAATACAAAGAAAATAATTTAGTACTCATTAATTCCCCCTGTGCTAATATATCTTTATTCAATGCATCGCTCAATGAAATTTTCTGCGTAATTTTTAAAAACTCAAAATGCTCCGTTATCATTTCATTGGCCTTTGCGCTAATCGCTTCTTCTTTTAATAAGGCAATAATAAAAGCCCGGTATTGTTTTTCTAAAACGGCAATTTTTTCTGAAGCAGTTTGTTTATTGGTAGAAGCTAAAGCATTGCTAATTTCTACTAATGCATTGGTAGTTCCACTTAATGCACTTAATACTACCAAAGTAGGTTCTGCATTTCGTGTAATTAATTGAGATACTTGGTGCATCCTTTCTGGCTTACCCACACTAGTCCCACCAAATTTCATTATAACCATGATTCATTTTTTTTGGAATGGCAAAGGTAAATTAGCCTGCTGAAAATTGTTCAATAATTCAACAGTAATTTGAAATTGTTTTGCAAACAAATGTTAGTGCAATAAACTAGAATGGTAAATCATCTACAGGTGCCTCATCATTTGAAGGTGCGCTTGCTGGTGTATAAGAACCTCCTGCACTTTGATCAGGCGATGTTGTACCACTTGGCTTAGCTCCTAATAATTGCACTGAAACAATTCTTAAAGTTAATGAAGCACCATTTCTACCATCTGCTGTGGTATAAGATCTTACATCTGGCGTTCCTTCAACGTATACTTGTGTTCCTTTTTTTAAATAAGGGGCCACTGCTGTTCTATCTGTCCAATAAGAACAATCTACCCAAGTGGTTCTATCTTTTTGATTGCCTTGCGCATCTTTAAAACGCTCTGTATGCGCTACATTAAAATTAATAACTGTTTTGCCGTTAACATTGTTAACTACTGCGTCTTTACCTAAATTTCCGATTACTTGTAACTTTATCATTTTCTATTATTTTGTCGTTTTATGGTAGTGAAGATAGTATTTTTTAGAATTTTGAACTGAAAAGCCTAGCCCATTTTATGAACATTCTGCGATTTAGCAAAGATGAATTACTTTTGTGCTAAGCCAACTTTTAACTGGCCAAACACTATGAGCAAGAAAGGAAAGGTTTTAGTCGCTATGAGCGGCGGAATTGACAGCACAGTAGCAGCCTTAATGCTACACAACGAGGGTTATGAAGTGGTAGGTATTACCATGAAAACCTGGGACTATGCCACCAGCAATGCCAACGGCAAAGAAACAGGATGCTGCAATATTGATTCATTTAATGATGCCCGTTTAGCAGCCGTTAATAACGGATTCCCCCATTTTATTTTAGATATTAGAGATGAGTTTGGCGATTTTGTTATCGAAAACTTTGTGGAAGAATATTTAGCAGGTCGCACACCCAATCCTTGCGTGATGTGCAACACTCATATTAAATGGAGAGCCTTATTAAAAAGAGCGGATGCTTTGGGATGTGAATTTATTGCCACAGGACATTATGCTAAAGTGAGGCAACACACCAATGGTCGTTATGTCATTTCAAAAGGATTAGATAATACCAAGGACCAGAGTTATGTTTTATGGGGAGTAGATCAAGATTTATTAAGTCGTACTATTTTACCATTAGGGGGCATGCATAAAAAAGATATCAAACAAATGGCTATTGATATGGGCTATCCTGAATTGGCTAAAAAAAGTGAGAGCTATGAAATTTGTTTTGTACCAGATAATGACTACCGTGGATTTTTAAAAAGACGTGTACCCGGTTTAGAAGAAAAAGTAAATGGTGGATGGTTTGTAGATGCAACAGGAAAAAGATTAGGTAAACACAAAGGCTATCCTTTTTACACCATTGGACAAAGAAAAGGTTTAGAAATTGCCTTTGGTAAACCTATCTATGTAACTTCTATTGACCCCGTAAATAATGTTGTTGTATTGGGAGATGAAAGTGAATTAGATCAAAACGACATGTTGGTTGCCAAATTAAATTGGATTAAATACGATTCCATAAATGAGCCAATGGATTTAATGGCCAAAATTAGATATAAAGACGATGGTGCACTTTGCACATTATCCAATACCAATAATGGCGTGCAAGCAAGATTTTATGAAAATGTAAAAAGTATTGCACCAGGACAAAGTGCTGTTTTTTATGAAGGAGACGATGTGGTTGCGGGAGGGATTATTCAAAGCGGACAACTATTCCCTAGTACTACCTTATCTTAAATTTATTCAGTAATTTTTTGTAGCAGCGCGCCAAATAGTGTGTCAGCATGCTTTTCATAGCCTATAAAATATTGCTGGGCCACTAATTTAAATTTACCAGTGTCCATTAATTTTTGAATTTGATCTTCATTTTCTTTTTGATAGACAGAACAAGTTGCTACTAATAAATAGCCTCCTGTTTTTATTGCTGGCATTAAATGATGCAGAATACTTTCTTGCAATTGCGTCATTTTAGTTAATTGCAACTCTGTATAGCCCACTAAATTTTCTGGCGTCCTACCCCATGTGCCACTTCCAGAACAAGGTAAATCTGCAAAAATAAAATCGAATTGTTTTTTTATTGCAAAAGGCAAAGTAATATCTACTACTTGTAAGGATGCGGGTTGAATTCCTGCTTCTTTTAATCGCTTCTCGCAATTAAATAAAATATTCTCTCTAATATCAGATACATGTAATTGCACAGAAGGCATTGTATCTTTTATTAAAATTGATTTTCCTCCACTTGCAGCGCAAGGATCCCAAACAACTAACGGCTTTTCTGCTGAAGGAATGAGTTGTAACAAAGAAGCAAGTGCTTGTGAATTTATATCCTGAATGACAGCCTCTTTATTAAGTACAATAATATTTTGAAGTGAACTTGTATTTGGTAAAGCAAAAGCCATTTCATTAATAGACTCAAAAAACAATCCTTCTTTTTCTAAGGTAGCTTTCACTAATTCTTTTTTACCAGGCCTAGCACGAATAAATAATAAAGGTTGTTGTAAATGCGAAGCAGTAAATTTTGGAATATCAATAGATGAAGAAATAAAAGATGTTAAAGGGAATTGTGCACTTAGTTTTCTAAAATATTCATAGCAAATAGAACTAATACTTTTACGATCCTTACTGCCATGTTTTTTATTCGCTGCGAAATAGGTTTTTAAATACAAGGCAAAGGGTGTAGGCCCCTCGTATTCTCTCACTAATTTATCTGCAACGTTTTGATGTGAATTATGGTATTTATCAATTGTCATCTTCTAATGTAATGCTAGTTGGTTGCTAGCGCTGCAAATATCAGTTTAAATGTGCTAAATACACCCCTAAAAGCAGGAAGGAATGAAGGCTTAAATGCTAGATAGTAAAATATATATAAATTACTGATAATCAATTATTTATGTATAATTCGCTTTTTTTTCGATTTTAATTTTAATTATTTGCTTAAGTACCTTACCTTTGCCCTCCTGAAAATTAAATAGTACATGGCAAATCATTCGGCTACCAAAAAAGATATTAGACAAGCAACTAAACGTCGCGATAGAAACCGTTATTATGGTAAAACTACCCGTAACGCTATCCGTGAATTGAAGATCGTAGATGATCAAAAAGTGTTTGACGAAAAGTTACCTAATATCATTTCTCAAATTGATAAATTAGCAAAACGTGGCATTATCCACAAGAACAAAGCAGCTAATTTAAAAAGCAAATTAGCTAAGCATACTGCTGTTAAAGCAACTGCCTAGTCACCTACTTACGTAAGTTATAAAGCTATTATACCCATCCCGCCCCGAGTAATCGGAGCGGGATTTTTTTTATGTATCTTCGCGCCATGACTGAAAAAATCCTCATCCTAGACTTTGGAAGCCAATATACGCAGCTTATAGCGCGTGCCGTAAGAGAAGCCAACGTATATTGCGAGATTAAGCCCTTTAATACTACCATTGAATTTGATAGTACCTTAAAAGGTGTCATTTTAAGTGGGTCTCCAGCCAGTGTAAATGAAGCGGATGCCCCCAATGTTGCCATAGACGCTATTTTAGCAAAATTGCCGGTTTTAACGGTATGTTATGGCGCACAACTCAGTGCTAAAAATTTTGGCGGCAAGGTGGAAAAATCAAATAAAAGGGAATACGGTCGTGCTCAATTACGTATCCAGAAACAGGATGTCATTTTCAAGGGCATCCCCGATAATAGCCAAGTTTGGATGAGCCACAGCGACTCCATAACACAGCTTCCAGACCATTTTGAATTATTAGCCGATACAGATAGTATTCCAGTAGCTGCCTTTAGAAAAAAGCAGGATGACGGCAATAGCCTACACGGATTTCAATTTCACCCCGAAGTATACCATTCAACAGAAGGTAAGAAGATGATTCAAAACTTCTTGGTGGAAATATGTGGATGTCAGCAAAATTGGACCCCTTCTTCATTTGTACAAGAAACGGTAGATAAGCTTAAGGCACAAATTGGAGACGCTCATGTAATTATGGCTTTAAGTGGAGGGGTAGATAGTACGGTTGCAGCCACCCTTATTCATAGAGCTATTGGCAATCGATTACATGGCATATTTGTAGACAACGGGGTACTTCGAAAAAATGAATTTCAAGACGTATTAGATATCTATAAGACCCTAGGTTTAAATGTAACTGGCATAGATGCCAAAGACATGTTCTATAAAGGCTTAGCTGGTAAGTCTGAGCCTGAAGAAAAGAGAAAAATTATAGGAAAACTATTTATAGATGTATTTCAAGTAGAAGCCTCTAAAGTATTGGAAGCTAAGTTTTTAGGTCAAGGTACAATTTATCCAGATGTAATTGAGAGTGTAAGTGTTCATGGACCATCTCAAACCATTAAATCGCATCATAATGTAGGAGGTTTACCCGATACCATGCACCTAAAATTAGTGGAGCCTCTTAGGTATTTATTCAAAGATGAGGTAAGAAAAGTAGGCCTTGAATTAGGCATCCCTGCCGACTTAATTAATAGACATCCTTTCCCTGGACCAGGTTTAGCAATTCGTATTTTGGGAGATATTACTCCTGAAAAAGTTGCCTTACTTCAAGCAGCCGACCATGTGTATATGAATGCTTTAAAAGAATTTGATTTATACTCAAAAGTATGGCAGGCTGGAACCATTTTACTACCAGTAAAAAGTGTGGGTGTAATGGGGGACGAACGAACCTATGAATTCACTATTGCACTTAGAGCAGTAACATCTGTAGATGGTATGACCGCAGATTGGGCACATCTACCTTACGAGTTCTTAGCACATGTAAGCAATGCGATTATCAATGAAGTTAGAGGCATTAATAGAGTCGTTTACGATATTAGCAGTAAACCACCTGCTACCATTGAGTGGGAATAGCGATGCCTTTACGTATAAGTTGCGAAACTTTGAATTAATTATAAAATATATTAATCAACTAATTGATATTAAATACTTTATACTAGTTTAATTCAACTTTTTCTTTAAACTAGTAATTTGATCCTGTAAATTATTCACTACACCTGCTAATTGATCAACATTCCACATAGGTTGTGCCCCTGCTTTATGTATAATATAGACTGCTTTCCATATCTCCACTATATCCGTAGCATTTACTTGATATGGCTCGTATAAAGGATTATCACTCAACAAAGTAAGTCTATCTCCATGACCATCATTTGGCCTATCATCATTCGTAATAATACGCTTATAAACAACCCCGTCAGAATTGGATACAACGATGTAAGTATTGCTATTTTTTACCTCTTTAAAGCTCGCTACCTTCTCTCCCACAATCACACTTCCGCTTGGCGTTGGTAACATACTATCCCCTATGATTTCAAATGCACGATAGTCACCAGGTGCTAACATAGGCAAAGTGAAAGTATTTAACTCGTCCAAGAATTCAGGATCGGCATAACCGGCTAAATACCCTGCAGCTGCCTTTACAGGCACAAAGGGAACGATAGGCGCCAATGACTTAGACTTATCTGATTTAAGGGCACGACGGCGCTCTAAATAACTATTACCACTACTGCCTTCTTCAGCCCCATCCATGGATCCCATTTCGGATAAGTCCTGGAATAAGAACTGCTCCAAATTGATGGAGAATAAGGAACAAATAGTTTCCATTACTTCCAATCTTGGTTCTGCGCGTTCTTCTTCATAAGCACCCACTAAGGAACGCTTAATTTGAAGCTGATTGGCCATTTCTTCTTGTGTCCATTCGCGCTGCTTTCTGATGTATTTTAAATTCTTTCCTGCGTATGACATAACTAATTATTTTAGTGCAATTTACTAATAATTTTAGTATTACCAAATT
>CAINWZ010000149.1 GCA_903854725.1 uncultured Bacteroidota bacterium | reverse complement strand
TTTACTTTTTTCTGCTCCCCTTGCTGAGTTTGAACAAAGAAATGATAAAACTAACACAATTCCTCACGCAATAAAACCCAATGATAGCATGTGTTTCAAGATAAAAAGTGATGTTTTCATGAAACAACAAAGGACCCACGATTTAACGTAAGTCCTTGATTTTCATGTAGCGAGACCGGGATTTGAACCCGGGACCTCAGGGTTATGAAGATTTTTTGAGAAAATGAAAGCGTTGGTTTGTAAGTAGTTATGTTTTCACAAAACGGAAAACGACCGATTTTGACCGATTTCAGGGGGTGTTTTCCTCACGCAGGGGTATATCAGAATTCAAGTCATGTTTACAATAAAATAATAGACTATAAAGGTGGGATATATTAATTATTAAAATATATTAATTACCTTTTAAAAGTAAATCACTTACTCTATTGCAATTCTAACGCAACAGTTCTATTTACAATTCCTGTAATCTCTATTATTCCTTTGACTCTTATTAAATAATTGAAATAGGCTATACCTTATTTCTAAATCAACACGTATGAAAAATATAATTTACCTATTAATAATAATTGTTATTGGAGGTTGTAATTCTAACACAAACCAACAGCCGACAGCTACTAATGCAGCACTGACAACAATGCTTGATGAATATTATAATGAAAGGATGCAGTTGTGGCCACTTGAAGCAACAGCTAATGGAGATACCCGATTTAATAACTTGCTTCCTGCTGACTTTACGGATAGCTACCGTGCTAAATTAAAAGATTTTTTTACCCGATATAAAACTGCCATTAGCAAATTTGATCCTGCAACACTAAATGATAATGATAAAAAGAGTTACCAGATATTTATCTATGAAATGAATATGGGCTTGGCAGGACTAGAAGTAAATTTTTTGGGAAGTCCCGATAAAAATGATAATGCCTATATGCCTTTTGATCAGTTTACCGGTGTTCCACTTTTATTTGGTCAAATGGGTTCCGGCTCGGGTAATCAACCCTTTAAAACCGTTGCAGATTATGATAACTGGTTAGAACGAGCAACTGCTTTTTCGGCTTGGTCAGATAGCGCAATCGTTTATTTTAAAAAAGGGATGGCTATAGATTATGTGCTACCAAGAGTTGTGGTAATAAAAATGATTCCTCAAATGTTTAACCTTGTTACAACTGATGTAACCAAGAGTTTATTTTATGGCCCGATTCAGTTGATGCCGGCTTCTTTCAGCAAAGCAGAAAAGGAAAGATTAACGGCAGCATATGTAGATATGATAAAAAATGAAATTGTACCTGCGTATAAAAAACTGGGCAATTTTTTACAAGCAGAATATTTACCAAAAACAAGAATAACTACCGGTATCAATGCATTGCCAAATGGTGATAAACTTTATTCCTACCTGGTAAAGTTCTGGACCACAACCGATAAAACACCTGAAGAAATATATCAAACCGGGCTGACAGAAGTAAAACGGATTAGAGCCGCAATGGAGGAAATAAAAACACAGATAAAGTTTAAAGGTAGTCTTGATTCTTTTTTTAATTTCATGAAAAATGACAAGCAATTTATGCCATTTAAAACTGCAGAGGAAGTTTTAGAGGCTCATAGGAATATACAAACAAAGATTGAACCCAATCTGAAAAAAATGTTTACGCTTACCCCAAAAACAAGATTCGAGATCAGGCAAACAGAAGCTTTTCGTGCAGCAAGTGCTAGTGCAGAATATTATGCAGGCTTACCTGACGGAAGCCGTCCAGGTATATTTTACATCCCCATTGTAGATGCTACAAAATTTAATGTTACTGCCGGTATGGAAAGTCTTTTCCTTCATGAAGCTATACCTGGCCATCATTACCAAACAAGTATACAAACAGAAAATACTGTACTTCCATCTTTCCGTCGTTTTATTTTGTATGGTGCATATGGTGAAGGCTATGCTTTGTATTGTGAAAGCTTGGGTAAAGAACTTGGATTGTATACAGACCCTTATCAGTATGTCGGCGCACTGGGCAAAGAAATGCATCGGGCTATTAGGTTGGTAGTGGATGTTGCTATGCATACCGGTAAAATGACAAGGGAACAGGCGATTACTTATTCCATGGAAAACGAAGCCATCAGTGAAGAAGGAGCAGTTGCAGAAATTGAACGCTATATGGTCTATCCCGGGCAGGCATTAAGTTATAAAACCGGAGCTTTAAAAATATGGGAACTTAGAAATAAATACAGCACGTTACTTGGTGATAAATTCAATCTTGCTGCATTTCATGATGAATTATTAAAAAATGGTGGTATGCCTTTGCAAATACTGGAAAATTCAATGGATGAGTGGGCGAATAAACAACGATGAAAATTGACCTATTCACGGATAGTCTTTCTAATCCACTACTTTTTATTTATGAATTTAAATCAACCAATTATGATCAAAAATCTAACATATTACCTACTTGCCAGTGTAGTATTTCTTGCTGCCTGTAATATAAATAATTCCAAAATAAGTGAAGATGATGGTCTTTCTGCATTCAGTGCCGATAGTTTAAGACTTCATGTAGCCGAGCTATCCCACGACTCGCTTCAAGGCCGCAAACCATTTACGCAGGGGGAGACCAAAACGATTGCTTATTTGCAAAAAAAATTCAAAGAAAATGGACTAGAACCTGGAAATGGAGACAGTTATCTCCAAGAGGTACCTATGGTTGATATTAAAACCACGGCTGCACAGGAAATGAAAGTAAACACCTCAAAAGGTAGCTTAATGCTAAAGAACCTCGAAGACTATGTAATCTGGACAGATAAAATAACAGATAAAGTAAGTCTGGAGAATACTGAAGTGGTATTCGCAGGATATGGGGTGAATGCGCCTGAACATAACTGGAACGATTATGCTGGTTTGGATGTAAAAGGGAAAGTAGTGATGGTGTTGATCAACGACCCTGGATTCGCAGCAGGAGATACCACATTATTTAAAGGCAAGACCATGACTTATTATGGACGCTGGACTTATAAATTTGAGGAAGCAGCAAGGCAGGGAGCCAAAGCATGTTTAATCGTTCATACTACCGAAGGTGCAAGTTATCCATTCAAAGTAGTGCAGGCTAGCTGGAGTACTTCCAAACTAAGGCTTGACGATCGCGGAAAAAATAATTCCTATACCGATATCAATGGATGGCTTTCGCTACCTGCAGCAAAGAAACTAATTGCAGCTGCGGGTCGAGATTCATCTAGCTTTTTTGCTCAGGCAGATAAGAAAGGGTTTAAAGCTGTTTCACTTGATCTGAAATTAAGTACCAGTCTGACGGTAAAGACCACCTTCAATAAATCCATGAACGTGATCGGAAAAATAACAGGAAGCAAACGTCCAGATGAGGTAATTATATACACAGCACACTGGGATCATTACGGTATAGGATCTCCGGATGAAACCGGCGACTCAATCTATAATGGCGCACTCGACAACGCGAGCGGGACTGCAAGTCTTCTTGAGCTGACTAGAGCATTTAAAAGCATGAAAATGCAGCCAGAAAGAACGATTATTATATTGGCGGTAACTGCTGAGGAACAAGGTCTCTGGGGATCTGCATATTATGCTCAAAATCCAATTTATCCTGCATCTAAAACCGTAGCAAATATTAACATCGATGGTGTGAACCCGTATGAAAAAACAAAAGACATCATCATTGTTGGGCAGGATCAATCAGAGCTAGAAGAATACTTGAAAGAAGCAGCAAGAAAAGCAGGACGAGTAATTTCCTACGAAACGCATCCAGAAGCTGGATATTATTACCGGTCCGACCATTTTAATTTTGCAAAAGCAGGTATTCCTGCACTATTTACTATTAACGGGGTAGATGTAATCGGAAAAGAACCTGGTTATGGTCAAAAAATAGATGATGAATACACTGAGAAACATTATCACCGCCCTTCAGATGAATATGATCCGAAAAAATGGACATTCGATGGTGGTATTGAAGATATCAAACTACTTTTTCAAGTAGGTAAAAGATTGGCATTTGAAGAAAAAATGCCACAATGGAAAGTAGGATCTGAATTCAAAGCAAAGCGAGGGGAGAAATAAAGTATTTTACAACAATAAAATAATCTTTAAGTATTGAAATAATACGACTGAGACCTCTAGCAATAGGGGTCTCAATTTTTTCTAAAACCTCACGCAAACCTCACGCAGAAACAACAAAGGACCCACGATTTAACGTAAGTCCTTGATTTTCATGTAGCGAGACCGGGATTTGAACCCGGGACCTCAGGGTTATGAA
>CAINWZ010000148.1 GCA_903854725.1 uncultured Bacteroidota bacterium | reverse complement strand
TTCTAACAAAACCTAAACTGCATTAAAACAACAAAGGACCCACGATTTAACGTAAGTCCTTGATTTTCATGTAGCGAGACCGGGATTTGAACCCGGGACCTCAGGGTTATGAAGATTTTTTGAGAAAATGAAAGCGTTGATTTGTAATTAGTTATGTTTTCACAAAACCGAAAACGACCGATTTTGACCGATTTCAGGGGGTGTTTTCCTCACGCAGGATGATGTAAGTCACCATTCATAGACATTGGTAATTATATATCCATATTGAGTGACATCAGATACCCTTTAAAATATCATTTTTAATATCTTTTTCAACTCGTTTTAAATAGGTAATTCTTTTATTCTGAGACACAAATGGTACACTCCAAAATTGGCGAGTTTTTGTTTTAAACCACCCGAATACAAATGAATACACACCCATAATTAGCCTCAATTTAACTGAATTAAGGTATAAAAATAATACAGGAAACCCAGGGGCTCCATGTGTAAGATATGTTCTGACTTTTTTATGACTAAGTAATGGTTTTGGATAACCATATAGTTTTGAAATCGGTATAAACTTATAAGCGAAACCTGGTGTGAAAATTTGATCAAAGAATGATTCCAACGCAGGTGTAGTTCTAAACCACCAAACTGGTGATATAAAATAAATCCTATCGGTCCAAGTTATAAGATCTCTATATTCTTTGATTTTATCTTCCCCAAAATTGAAATTAATATTTTCTTGGTACAGGTCAATAACATGGACTGGTTCATTTTTAGAGTTTAAGGTTGATTTGACAGTATGAAAAATACCATCATAACAAAAACTTAATTTATCTGGGTGTGCTATTATTATTAAGTTATTCAAAATTAGAATGTTAATTAATAATTTTATTTTAAATTCATATAATTCTGTAAATGTTCAATAAGTGACTTTTGAGCGTCTATAGTATGTTTAATTATATCACTTTGACTAATCACATTGACCAATTGGTTATTTTCAAAAACAGGTAAATACCTTATGGTATTTTCGGTCATTATTTTACTACATTGTTCAATAGAATCATTTATATTTAATATAGGTATATCTGATATCATAATTTCATTAATAGTGGTAGTATCTGAAGATCGTCCCTCTAATACAATTTTTCGCGCATAATCTCTTTCTGTAAACATACCTACATACTTATCACTTTCTAAAACAATTAAGCACCCAATATTGGCTTCAGCCATAATTTTTAAAGCATCAAAAATACTTACTGAGCAAGAAACAGTGATGAGGTTTCTATTTTTTTGTTTTAATAAATCTTTAATTGTTGGCATAAATATTTATTTGAAATATTAGCAAATTCAATATAGAATCAAAAAAAGAATATAGTAGGATTATACGCTGATACTAATTTACTTTTTATTTTCATGAAGTCAATAGAAATATCAGCATTAAACGTTCGTGTTTTTGGTAAGAAATAACAAAAACCTCACGCAAAACCTCACGCAAACCTCACGCAGAAACAACAAAGGACCCACGATTTAACCTAAGTCCTTGATTTACATGTAGCGAGACCGGATGAGGGGGGTTTTATTCTTTTAATCTAATTACTTAAGAATTCCATATTCACTTATTTTCCACTTACCGTCTATCTTTTTATAAGTACCTGAACGGGCTACTGAAAATATTTTTTCGTAGTTGGAATTATACCTTGAATAATAAAATTCAGCAATTACAAGGTCTTTTGAAATCTTAATAAACTTAATCTCATCAACGATTGAATATTTATAGCCAGGTTGAATTTGCTTTTCCCTGTCATCTTTATAAGATTCTATTAACATTTCTTTATCTAATGTGGATTTACCACGCAATAAAACAGGATAATGAAAGCATTCGGCTATCTTATTGTAGTCTTTGAATTCGAAAGCTCTCACATAGATAAGATTGTTCTGGGTAATTATTGCTTTAATTTGTTCATCAGTTTCTTGTGCAAAAGAATAGCTTGCTAATCCAAGCAACATAAAGCATAGTAGTATATTTTTCATTTTTTAGAATTTAAATTGTTTTCCTACTCATAAGGCTTTTAGGATACACCCCGTTTTTTTGAGTGTGTTCTAGTCTCCACTGTTCTAAACTAAATTTAAATGATTAATCTGACTTCTTTGTGTTTTAAATTTAGTGTATTCAGTAAGAAATGATGAAAACCTCACATAGCAAAGGACCCACGATTTAATGGGATGGCATTGATTTGTAATGAGTTATGTTTTGGTAAAACGGAAATCAACCGATTTGGACCGAATTCAGGGGGTGTTTTCCTCACGCAGAGGTTATTATTAAATTCAAGTTATTTTAACAATTAAATAATGGACTAAATGAGGTGGGATATATTAATTATTAAAATATATTACTTACCTTTTAAAAGTAAATCACACACTCTATTGCAATACTAACGCAACAGCTCTATTTACAATTCTTGTAATCACTATCATTCCTAAGACTCTTATTTAATCATTGGGATAGCCTATACCCTATTCCTAAACTATTACGTATGAAAAAAATTATTTTACTATTAAGTCTATTTATAGGCTTAAGTTCAATTGCACAAGATGCTACTAAACGTTTTGCTTTGCTGAATGAGTATAAAGTAAAAGATATGGACATTTTTAGAAAAAACTTCCCTGTAAATGATGCATTTGCTAGAAAAAGTTATGAAGGCATTATGGAAAATAGAGCTGTTCATACATCTGAAACAGGAAATCTTTATAATTTTTCTTTTGTTGATGGTGATGAAAATTTAGGAAAATTTATCACAAAAAGAGGTACGACTAATGGTAAATTTAGAGAGGTGAATCCAAAAATTGCAGAAGAAAATTCAAATAATACTGATGGTGCATGGAGAAGATCGACTTGGATTAGGGTAAATGAATTAGAGTTTTTACCAGCTGATTTTAAAATGGAAGATTATAATTTTAGAAAAATTGTGATAAGAACGGTTCCTGCTAATGAACAAGAGGCTTTTGAAAAACAACAGCTTCAACAGCATGAACTTGGTTTAAAAATAGGTGTCAAATATTTAAGTGTTACTTGGAGAGCTGTTGATGGTTACCCAACAAATACTTATTTGACCATTTTACCAGATAATAGTATTTTAGACTTTTACACACACTATGCAGATAGACAACAGAAAAGAAACAATAGTAAGGAATTTAATGACTCTATGAAAACAGGCGTTAAATCTAATATAATTAGAATTGACCATTTATCAAGAGTTCATTAATTCGTAAAAAGAACTTAAAAATGGCGGATTTCGAAAAGCCCATAGAGTAGGAAAAATTAAAACCTTAGATTTTTGTTGAAGGTTTAGCTGCCTTTCAAAAGAAATAACTAGTTCAATTTAAGTTTGAAAAAATACAATCGAGACCTCTAGCAATAGAGGTCTCTTTTTTATGTATTATTCATCAAAAGGAGGCACAGAAAGGAGGCACAAAACAACAAAGGACCCACGATTTAACGTAAGTCCTTGATTTTCATGTAGCGAGACCGGGATTTGAACCCGGGACCTCAGGGTTATGAA
>CAINWZ010000147.1 GCA_903854725.1 uncultured Bacteroidota bacterium | reverse complement strand
TATTTTTTGCCAGAAGAAATATGCTTGCTTTAAAAAGGTTTATGAGTAATGATTTAGTAGGCTGGCCTCGCTCCGATGCTAATTATATTCTATTCACAGAAATTATTTTAATGGGCTTGTTCTTACTCATGAATGCCGCCGATACCCCATCTAATTTTATTATTTCTTCTACTATTCGTCCTCTATTCAACGAAATGAATAGCAATGCTCTTTTTATTATTGAACATACTGCTTGGTGGTTACATATAATAGGTATTTATATTTTTATGAACTACCTGCCTTATTCAAAGCACTTACATATAATTTTAGCCTTCCCAAATACCTATTACGCACCCCTTACTCCAAAGGGAATGATGCACAATATGCCAGAAGTGCAAAACGAAGTGCTTTATGCCATGCAACCCGAACTCGCACCATCAGATGCAGCAGCACCTGCAAGCTTTGGCGCAAAAGATGTTATGGACTTAAGTTCAAAAAACTTAATGGACGCTTATAGCTGTACAGAATGCGGAAGGTGTACCGAAGCATGCCCTGCAAATATGACAGGCAAATTATTAAGTCCTCGTAAAATTATGATGGCTACAAGAGATCGATTAGAAGAAGTAGGCAAAAATATTGCTACCCATAAAAGCTTTGTGCCAGATAATAAATCATTACTTCACGATTATATTTCGGTAGAGGAATTAAGAGCATGTACTACTTGTAATGCATGTGTAGAAGAATGTCCCGTGAGTATTTCTCCATTAGATATTATTATAGAACTGCGTAGATCATTGGTGATGGAAGAAAGTAATGCCCCACAGGAATGGAATAGCATGTTTAGTAATATTGAGAATAATTTTGCACCTTGGAAATTTGCACCAGACGACAGAGACGCCTGGACAAAACAAGCATAAAACAATTGGCATGAAAGTAAATACAATGGCAGAGATGATGGCAGCTGGCACAACACCCGAAGTGTTGTTTTGGGTAGGTTGCGCTGGAAGCTTTGATCAACGTGCACAAAAAATAACCAAGGCCTTCGCTACTATATTAGATAAGGCAGGCGTAGCCTATGCCATATTAGGTAAAGAAGAAGCTTGTACCGGAGACCCAGCAAGAAGAGCGGGCAATGAATTTATGTTTCAAATGATGGCGTATCAAAATATTCAAGTACTAAATGGATATGCCATTAAAAAAATTGTAACTACCTGCCCACATTGTTTTAATGTATTAAAAAATGAATATCCTGCACTTGGAGGAAATTACGAAGTCATACACCACACCCAATTTCTTCAAGAATTAATAGAGCAAGGCAAAATTAAATTTACAGATAGTAATGAATGGAAAGGAAAATCTATCACCTACCATGATAGTTGTTATTTAGGTAGAGCCAATGAAATTTATGAAGCCCCTAGAAAAGTACTAGAAAGCTTGGACATGGAATTACGAGAGATGAAAAGGTGTAAGTCTAAAGGTCTTTGTTGTGGCGCTGGTGGTGCGCAAATGTTTAAAGAAGAAGAAAAAGGAGATAAAAGAGTGAATATGGAAAGAGCAGACGAAGCCATTGAAACAAAAACAGATTTTGTGGCAAGTGCCTGTCCATTTTGCAACACTATGCTTACAGATGGTATTAAAAATAGAACGGAAGAAATAAATACGGAAGTTTTAGATATTGCCGAGATCATTGCAAAAGCAATGCAGTAGATATAATTGACTCATTGATAAATTAAAAAATATGTTAGTAGCCTTACCAGAAATTCTTCCAGAAAATTTTAGTGCAACATCAAAAGTCTGGATTTATCAATCTAATCGACTTTTTTCGATGGGCGAAGTTTTTGAAATAGAAACTTTATTGGAAGATTTTGTCGCACAATGGAAGAGTCATGGTGCGAAAGTAAAAGGATTCGCCACTATTTTATATGGTCAATTTATTGTTTTAATGGCCGATGAAACACAAACTGGTGTAGGCGGTTGTAGCACAGATAGTTCGGTACACGTTATCAAACAAATAGAAGTATTATGTAATGTGCAAATGTTTAATAGAGAATTATTGGCCTTCTGGGTAAAAGAGAAAGTTGAAACCATCCCCGTTGCACAAGTAGGCTATGCAGTAGAAAATGGAATATTAAAACCAGACACTCTTTACTTTAACAATTTAGTAAATCATAAAGCCGAAATGGAATTAAAATGGCTTCAGCCCATTAGCGAAAGCTGGTTAGCAAAAAAATATTTGAAATAAAATTATTTTTATACTTGGTTTTAAAAAGCCCCCGATAAATCGGGGGCTTTTTTTATTTTAGATTCGCTTTTAATACCGCTTTTAATTCCTCTCCTCTTAAGTCTTTTCCAATAATAACGCCATTAGGGTCAATTAAGAAACTAGCAGGTATACTTTGAATACCAAATTGAACCGCCACTTCGTTATTCCAATATTTTAAATCACTAACATGTGTCCAAGTAAGTCCATCTTTTTTGATAGCTTCTAACCATTTAGCTTTGTCTTGGTCTAATGAAACACTTAAGATGGTAAATTTTTTGTCTTTAAAATTGTTATAAGCAGCTACTACATTAGGATTTTCGGCACGACAAGGACCACACCAACTAGCCCAAAAATCAACTAATACATATTTACCTCTGAATGAGGCCAAACTTACTGGCTTACCATTCACATCATTTTGTGTAAATGCTGGTAACACAGAACCGATTTTACCTATTCCTGCAGATTGCATTGACTTCTCTATCACTTGCGCAAAAGGACCTTTTTTAGCATCCCCTTGTAATAAGGCATAATAATCTGTCAATGAATCCTTGATGGAAGGGAAGATATTCGCAAATTGAAATAAGAAAAAAGTAGTAACAGGAGATTGGTTATTTGTTTTACTTAAAGTCACATATTCATTTATAATAGCTTGAGATTGCAACGCTGCTTGCTTATTGATAGCCTCTTTTTTTGTTGGATCTTTTTCTGCTTGAACTGCCCCTAAATTGCCAAAGTAAGCCGACATCATCGGATCTAACTTTTTCATGATGGACTTGTATAGATCCTGACTTGCAGATCCATTGTATTCAATTTCAGTTGGCTTTAGCACATCACCTTCCATGGTTAGCATATCATTTCCTACAAACAAAGGAATTTGAGTTTTGATACCCTTAAAGGAAATAACAAAAACACCCACATACTCAGTAGTAGTTTTTAATAAAAATTTGCCGTCCACAACAGTTGCAGTTGCCACTTCTTTGTTAGACATTCCATCTAATAAGGTGACCGAAGTTTGGTCTGCTACATTTTTTAAATTTCCGTTTATTTGCAAGGATTGTGCAGCCACACTCAATGTCAAAAGGATACCTGCGAAACCTAACACTAATTTGTTTACTATTTTGTTCATATTGTATTATTGAAAATGATTTTACTTTTTTAAGCAACCAAATATAAGAATTTAAGCTTACCCCTTATGCCTTTGTGCTAAAACTTTTACCACATCCGCTAATTGGTAGCCTTTTGACTGTAAAAGAATTAAATAATGAAACAATAAGTCGGCAGATTCATCCAAAAACAATTGCTCATTATTGTCTTTAGACTCAATGACTAACTCTACTGCTTCCTCTCCCACTTTTTGTGCAATTTTGTTAATGCCTTTGGCAAATAAACTCGCCACATAAGAACTAGCTGGATCTGCAGTTTTTCTTTCTGCAATAATTTGCTCTAATTGATTCAGAAAATCAAGATGATTAGTTGGATTGGCCAAATTACTAGTCATTTTATTTTCTGCACCCCAACAAGTAGCTGCACCAGTATGGCACACAGGCCCTACCGGATTTGCTTGAATTAATAAGCTATCATTATCACAATCATTTGCCATACTTATATATTCTAAGAAATTTCCACTCTCTTCTCCTTTAGTCCATAACCTATTTTTTGAACGACTAAAAAAAGTGACTTTCCCATTAGAAAGAGTGGCGTCCACTGCAGCTTGATTCATAAACCCCAACATTAATACTGTTTTAGTAGTAGCGTCTTGAATGATAGCAGGCACGAGGCCATCTGCGTATTTTGAAAAATTAATATTCATACATTATTATTTAAATTCTTATGGAAATTCCTTTTTGGTGTAAAAATTTTTTTAAATCAGGTATCGCTACTTCTTTATAGTGAAATATACTAGCCGCTAAAGCAGCATCAGCTTTACCCGTTGTAAAAACATCATAAAAATGAGCCGCTGATCCTCCTCCTCCTGATGCAATAATAGGAACAGGTAAAGTAGATGACAATGCCGCTGTAATATCAAGCGCAAAGCCTTGCTTAGTGCCATCATGATTCATTGAAGTTAATAGTATTTCACCCGCTCCTAAGTCCACTGCTTTTTTAGCCCATTCCATGGTCAAAGTAGTCGTTTTTTCTCTCCCCCCATTTAAATACACATACCAATTGCCATCAGCTTCTAGTTTTGTATCTATCGCCAACACCACACACTGACTTCCAAAATTTTTGGCAAAGCGATTTATAATTTCAGGTTGTAAAAATGCAGCGGTATTAATTGAAATTTTATCTGCACCATTTTGCAATAATATACTGACATCTTCTTCTGTCTTAATACCACCACCCACTGTAAAAGGTATATTAATTTTATGCGCAATTTTATTTACAAGCTCACTTAATGTTTTGCGTTTTTCTACTGTAGCCGCAATATCAAGAAATACCAATTCGTCTGCTCCCTGACTCGCATAGAGTGCCCCTAATTCAATCGGATCACCCGCATCACGCAATTGTTCAAAGTTAACGCCCTTCACAGTGCGTCCGTCTTTAATATCTAAACAAGGTATAATACGTTTGGTTAACATGAAATTTTAATTAGTTGAAATTAGCCAATTCAGAAATGGTTATTTTATTTTCATAAATGGCCTTGCCCACAATTGCCGCACTACAACCTATTTCCTCTAGTTCAATTAAATCATCAAGTGAACTTACTCCACCACTAGCAATCAAATGCAATTCAGGAAATTGTTCTAAGATTTTTTGATACAATTCAATGGAAGGGCCTTGCAGTTTGCCATCTTTCTTAATATCGGTACAAAATAATTGCTTTACCCCTTTTCCTGTATATAATTTAATAAAGTCAAAGACAGATAATTCCGTTTTTTCCAACCAACCTCCAATGGCTATTTTTTCTTCAAAAACATCTGCCCCTAACATAAAAGTATTCGCGCCAAATCTGGCAATCCATTCTTGAAATAATAATTCGTTTTTTACCGCTAAACTACCAATGGTTGCATACGTAGCACCTGTATCTAATACAGTTTTTAAAATAGCTTCTGTTTTAATACCCCCGCCAAAATCAATTTTTAATTCGGTATTGTTGGCAATTTTTTCTAACACTTTCCAATTCACTACCTGCCCCAACTTTGCTCCATCAAGATCTACCAAATGTAGGCGCATCAAACCTATGCCTTCAAAGGCTTTTGCAACTTCTAAAGGATCTTCATTATAAATTTTCTTTTGGGCATAATCCCCCTCCGTTAATCTAACACATTTGCCTTCGATAATATCTATAGCCGGTATAATTTGCATGTACTTGTAAAAATTAGTTTGTTATTTTTTATATTAATTATAAGGAAAGAAAGTTTTGAATAATTTGTTCTCCCAGTTTTGCTGATTTTTCAGGATGAAATTGTACTCCATAGAAATTATTTTTATGCAAGGCACTACTATAGTTTTGAATATAGTTCGTTGTTGCAATGGTATCCGCTCCTATGGTAGCATAATATCCATGTACACAATAAGTAAAGCTATTTTCTGCAATACCTTTAAACAAGTCGGTTTGTAATCCCGAAATAGTATTCCAACCCATTTGGGGTACTTTAATTGCAACATCCTTACTTTCAAAATGCTTTACTTCTTCTTCGAAAATACCTAAACAAGTCGTATTGTTTTCTTCAGAATGCGAGCATAAAAGTTGCATTCCTAAACAAATTCCCAAAACAGGCTGCTTCAAGCTTTTAATTACTTCGTCTAAATTTCTTTCTCTTAAATATTGCATGGCCGTGCTCGCCTCGCCTACTCCAGGAAAAATCACTTTATCCGCTGTTTGAATGTCGACTATTGAATCAGAAACAATAGCAGTCACGCCCACTCGATCTAATGCATAGAGCACCGATTGTATATTTCCTGCATTATATTGTATGATAACTGTTTTCATAATTTTTTATTACTCTTTCACTAAGCCCCTAGAACACTACTTAAAAATTGACTGGTACTTTCTTCAATATCGCCTCCCTTTGACAATTCCTGAATATATGCAGACCCAATGATTGCTCCTTGTGTATACACTGTGGCAGCATCAAAGGTTGCCTTGTCTTTTATGCCAAAACCCACCAAAATTGGATTTTTTAATTGCATGGATTGTAAATTTTGTAAGTAAGCTGCTACTTTATTAAAATCTTTATCCTTGCCTGTGGTAGCAGATGAACTTACCGCATATAAAAAACCTGAGCTTAAACTATCTAATTTTTTGACTCTTTCCGCGGGCGTTTCGGGTGTCACTAAAAAAATAAAATCTAACCCACTTTCCTTAATTATTTTGCCATAAAATTGTTCAAATTCAAACAATGGCAAATCAGGTAAAATTAATCCATCTACGCCTACTTCCTTTGCTTTTTGACAAAATACTTCAAAACCATATTGCAAAATTGGATTCATATAACCCATCAACACTACTGGAATTGAAATTGATTTTCGCATGTCTTTAATTTGCTCAAATAACACTGCTATATTCATGCCATTGTCTAAGGCTTTCATACTACTTAATTGTATGACTTCCCCGTCGGCCAAAGGATCACTATAAGGCATACCTAATTCAATAATTTGTGCACCATTTTTTTGTAAGCTAGTCATCACTTTCAGGGTACTGTCTAAAGCTGGGTACCCCGCTGTACAATACACATTTAAAACGCGATTTGATTTTTCTTTAAATAATGTTTCTAACCTTGACATACTTTATACTTTATACTTTATCCAATTATTCAGTTCCATTTTTTTGGAGTCCTATTTTCCCTATTTTCTACAAATGCTCCATATAAGTTGCTAAATCTTTATCTCCTCTTCCACTTAAACAAACTACTACCACATCTGTTGACTTCAAACCTATTTTAGGTAATACCGAAAAAGCATGCGCCGTTTCTAATGCAGGAATAATACCTTCAATTTTGGAGAGATGAAAAGCAGATGCCAAAGCTTCCTCATCGGTAGCACTTAAAAATGTTCCTCTTTTACTCTTATATAAGTAAGCATGTAAAGGGCCAATACCAGGATAATCCAAGCCCGCTGAAATACTATGCGGTTCTACCACTTGGCCATCACTAGTTTGCATCACAATACTTTTACTGCCATGCAAAATACCTGCAGTACCTAATTGCGTGGTGGCTGCACTTAATCCTGAATGTACACCATGTCCAGCAGCTTCCACCGCAACAAGTTGAACGGTAGGTTCATTTAAAAAATGATAAAAAGCACCGGCCGCATTACTGCCACCGCCTACACAAGCCACTACATGTGTTGGTAGCTCCTTGCCTGTTTTTACTTTAAGTTGTATTCTTATTTCTTCACTAATCACACTCTGAAATCGAGCTACCATATCTGGATAAGGATGAGGCCCTACCACACTACCAATGATATAATGTGTTTCATTGGGCTCGTTAATCCAAGCCCTTATGGCTTCATTAGTAGCATCCTTTAATGTTTTACTACCGCTCTTTGCAGGCACTACTGTTGCACCTAACATTTTCATTCTTGCCACATTGGGGGCTTGTCGTTCTATGTCTTTTTCTCCCATATACACCACACATTCCATTCCTTTTAAAGCACATACCGTTGCGGTAGCCACACCATGTTGCCCTGCACCTGTTTCTGCAATAATTTTTTTCTTACCCAATCTTTGCGCCAATAATATTTGACCAATCGTATTATTAATTTTATGTGCACCTGTATGACACAGATCTTCTCTTTTTAAATAAATAGTGGCCCCTATTTCCTTACTCAATCTTTCTGCTAAAAAAAGAGGTGTAGGTCTGCCTACATAATCTTTTAACAACTGTTGAAATTCTGCTTGAAAAATAGGATCCTGCATTATTTGCAAATATTGCGTTTTCAATGTCTCTACATTCCCATATAACATTTCAGGAATATATGCGCCACCAAATTCACCATAATACCCTTCTGCACTTGGGTTTTGATAATTATTATCTACATTAAATAAAGGCATCTTTAAAAGTTTTAATTAATTCAATATTTTTTACGCCTGGCGTTATTTCAAATTTACTATTCAAGTCTACTGCTATCATATCTTTACCTGCAGTTGTAGCTTGCATTACTTGAATACCTTGCACATCATTCATGCCAATACCCCCACTTAAGAAAAATGGTTTATTAAATTGTGTTTTTTTAATAATCTCCCAATTAAAATGCTGACCACTACCCCCATACAAATCACTGTCTGTATCAAATAAATAATAAGCTGCTGCATTATCATAGTCTGCAACATCAGGGACCATTTTAGAAACTCTAAATACTTTTATCACAGGAAATTTTTCTTGCAACTTAGCACAATATGCCGCATCCTCTTCTCCATGAAGCTGTATCATGTCTAATCCAGCTTTATAGGCAATCTCTTGCACCTTTTCTATCGTTTCATT
>CAINWZ010000146.1 GCA_903854725.1 uncultured Bacteroidota bacterium | reverse complement strand
AATCTATGTTATTTTTTACTTCCCAGTTAAATAAACTTTTGGATAATTGTGTTACTTCGTTTTCAATTTTTGATTGCGCAAAAATAGGAGATAATGCAAAAAGCAATATGATAGAAATAGTAATTTTCATTTTTTAAAGTTGGTTAACCAAAAGTAATTTATTTATTCTATACCCTGAGGTCCCGGGTTTAAATCCCGGTCTCGCTACATGAAAATCAAGGACTTACGTTAAATCGTGGGTCCTTTGTTGTTTCTGCGTGAGGTTCTGTGATAAAAGTAAATACTCCTTAAATGCATCTATTAGGTTAGCTTAGCTGATCATTAAAAATAATAAAATGAAAAAAAATATCAGAATCAATTTGCTCATTGTTTTATTATCAATGATTATGACACCCGGTTTTTTAAAAGCTCAGGCTAATATAGATTCTATATTTAAATCTTATCAATCTATTTTTAAATCCCTCAAGTATGGGCAAAATGATAGTGTTGGGAAATACTATGATATTAGAGGTATTAAAATGTATGTGTAAGTTTATGGACAAGGCGAGCCTTTGTTGTTAATACACGGCAACGGGAATACTATAAGAAATAATAGTCCATTAATCTATGATTTTCAAAAAAAATACAAGGTTATAGCTATTGATTGCAGGAGTTATGGAAAAAGTATTGATATAGGCGATTCATTATCAGATGAAATGATAGCAGATGACATAAGTGAATTGTTGATTAAAATGAATATTAATAGTGTTTATGTTTTAGGAATAAGTTCTGGAGCAAATTCTGCATTGTGGCTTGCTGCTAAATATCCAAAACAAGTAATGAAAGCTGTAATTAATGGAGCGAACTTGACAACTAGTGCTGAAACAATTGGCGAATATTGGAATTCGCATCATGAAAATTTAATGGACAGGCTCAATCATATCCAAATCAAATCCGAAGATGATAAAATAAAATTAAAAAATATAAAAAGAGAATATAATAATATGACATTTGAAGATTTACATAAAATTCAAGCTCCGACTATGATCATCTCAGGTGACTATGATGTTATTAAGCCAAGTCATTCTGTTCAAATATTTGAGAATATTAAAAAATCTTATTTATATATTCAACCTTCATCTGGACATTTGATTGCATGGATCTATAAAAATGAGTTTGTAAAAAATATAGATCATTTTTTTTCAACTCCATATAAGCAGTTTACTGAAAAAGATAAATCAGATTGGAATCCAAAATAAATTTAATTAACGATTGTGATATCTCTTTCGCTAATCATAACATCATAGAATGACAAAAGAGATTCCTCTGAGTTAGGTTTTTATAAAATAAAAAAAGAGACCCCTAATACTAGAGGTCTCCTTCAAAATTTATCTTGATGATTTTTTATTTATTAATTGCTTCTAATGGTTTGCAGCTAAAAGAATTATAAATTGAGGGGTTGTGTTAGAATTGCAATATAGTGTGTGATTTACTTTTAAAAATAATTATTATATTTTAATAGTTAATAACTGAATGTCCAGCTTCCTTCTTTCACCTCGGCTTCCAATTCTCCCAAATCCCATCCGCAATAGCCGATAAAAAGTTGAATTTCTTGTTGATTGGCAGCGCTGGTGTTGATGGCTCCGATGACTTGCTCCATATTGCCACCCAAATAGAGACCATTGGATATTTGTTCGCCGCCATCAATAAGATCGGGTCGCTTGTGCAATACAAAGATATGATCTCTATCAACGGGGCCGCCATCCATTAGTGGAAATGGTTTACTGTGATTGAATTCAATTAGTTCATGTAAGGATTTTTCAAAGGATTTGTTGGTTACAAACCCTAAACTTCCCTCTTCATTGTGTTTAACGAGCAGAATGGTTGTATGCTCGAAGAAACTGCCAATTAAGGCGGCAGTGCTTTTGAAATAAAATCCTGCTTTTAGATCCCTCATAAGTTTACAAATAATTATGCTGTAAATCGTCAGTCTAAAGTAGACTAAAAACTGGAGTTTTCTTAAAATCAAGGACTTACGTTAAATCCAGGGTCCTTTTTTGCTAATGGTTTGCTTATGCGGCACCTATTTTAATAACAAAACAGTAATTTTTGATTTCATTTTAATACTTAAATTTATATGTCTATATTACAATAATAACAATTAGATATTTATTATAAAATCTTAAAGTAATTTTATGCATATACATGTAAACCACTCAACTTATTTTAAATATATGACCTCCTTTTTGGGGGCTTCTATTGCAATCGTAGAAACTAGTAATATAATTGATCATCAATTACATTTAGAGTTTCCATTAATTAAATTTGCACTAATAGGTTTACTTACAACTTTTATAATAGGACTAATACTTACTTATCGTAACCAGAAAACCCCTGATAGAATAAAGGAAAAAATTCTCACCAAATTTGAAAAATGGGAATCTACCCAGAGTATAAAATTTAAATTAAATACTACAGAATTATTAAATGTTAAATTATTTCCTGATTTATTATCTGAAAAAAACTTTGATAAGTTTATTGAAGCTTCTAAACAAAATAATACCGATGGAAACACAATCAATAAATTATTACCTATTTTAAATATCATATTGTTAATTGTATTTTTCGGAGCGGGGATATTTTTTTATGTTAAACTAGGAAAAGCTTCGAACACTATTGAAAAAGAGTTACCTGAATTTTTGCAACTCATCAAAGAAGGAAAATCTGGCGCTGCTTATTATGCTGGCAAAAAAATATTAGATAATGATCCTAATAATAAATTGGTTGTTGATGGCTTAAAAACAATTACAACCACCGTGGATTTAATAACCACTACATCTAATATTGAAGTTTATTTACTATTAAGTGAAGCAGAAGATAAGTGGGAATTTGTAGGAAAAACTCCAATTAATAAAACTAGTTTGCCAAATGGTACAGTGAAACTAAAATTTGTAGATGCGAAGAAAAATGAATTTATTGTATCTGCAGGGACTTATTTTATATCAACTGGAGAAAATATATTTGAATTGCCCAATTCTATGCCAGATACTTCCACAATGGCATTAGTAATTGGCGGGAAAACAAATATATTTTTAGCAGGGTTAGATTCTAGAGCTGCCTCTAGATTCTCTCCATTTCTTATTGATAAAAACGAAGTTACGAATCAAGAGTATAAGAAGTTTGTAGATGCAGATGGATATAAAACTGCAAGTTTTTGGTCTATACCCAAAGTTCTAAACGGTAAACCTTTCAACTTTGATCAAGCGCAGAAATTATTTGTAGATAAAACAGGATTTGCAGGCCCTGCTCAATGGTCTAATGGAACTTATCCTGACGGCAAAGCTAATTTTCCTGTTAGTGGTATTTCCTGGTATGAAGCTGATGCTTATGCAAAGTTTATGAAAAAGTCTTTGCCTTCTGTTCATCAATGGGCTAAGGCAGCAACTCCTTCTAGATCAGGTCAAATTTCTCCAGTAAGTAATTTTTCAAAATCTGAGACAAAGGAAGTTCCGTATTCAAAAATTAAATCAGGTTATGGTTTATCTGATGTAGCTGGTAATGTTAGAGAATGGTGTGCAAATTCTACCAAAGATGATTTTAGTGAAAAAGCAATTTTGGGCGGTGGTTATGATGATGATCCTTATACTTTTAATGATTATTATGGACAAGATGCACTAAACAGGAATAGTTCAAATGGTGTAAGATTAGTTAAGGATTTAACAAATAATAACGATCAGTTATATACCGAAGTAATTAAAAAACCTTTTAGGGACTTTTTAAAACTCCCAAAAATTAGTAAAGAGGTTTTTGATATTTATAAAAGACAATATGATTATGAAGCTGGCCCATTAGATATAAAAATTCTTAAAACTGACAATTCGGATCCAGACTACACTTATGAGTTAATTGAATTTAATGCTGCATATAATAATGAGCGTATGAGTGGTGTTTTATTTAAACCTAAAAATATAATGGGGAAAATTCCTACAATTATATATTTCCCTGGCTCAAATGTTATTCATACGAGTGAAATAGAAAAAGTAACCATTGGTCAAATGCCTAAAAGTTTTATTAAACTTGGATATGCATTTTTCTACCCTATTTATAAAGGGACTATAAATAGACAAGATGCTTTAAAGTCAGATTATGCGGATAAAACAGATTTTTATAAAGAGCATGTTATTATGTGGGGTAAAGATATGAAACGATCTATTGATGTTTTAGAGTCAAGAACAGATTTAGATGCATCTAATTTATTATACTTTGGTGTCAGCTGGGGTGGCGAAATGGCAAATATCATGATTCCAATTGAACCAAGGATTAAAAGAGCAGTTTTATTGGTAGCTGGGTTAGAATTTGAAGAAGCAAAGCCAGAAGTAGAAGCAGCATCTTATACACCTTTTATCAAAGTACCTATTTTAATGTTAAATGGAAAGTATGATTATTTTTTCCCTTCTGAAACATCTCAAAAGCCAATGTTTGAATTAATTGGAACTAATAAGAATGATAAGTATTGGTATTTGCATGAAACAAGTCATACAGTTCCATTAGATGAATTCACGAAAAAGGTAAAAATATTTTTAGATAAATACTCGAAACCATCTGTTAAGTAATTTGATAATTTAAATTGAGCTCTGCGTGAGGAAAACTCCCCCTGGATTAGGTTGAAATCCCGGTCTCGCTACATGAAAATCAAGCACTTGCATTAAGTCCTGGGTTCTTTGTTATTTTAAGTGATGTCGTTAATTAATTTAACTAAACATTTATATCTTTATTTATGACAGTTAATCAAGTAATATTCCTCATTTTAATTATTTGGAGTATTCCTAGCACCTATTTTCGAAGTAAGTTTAGGAAAATTGTTTACCAAACGGATGATTGGAAAATTAACATTAAACCTCTTTTCAAAAAAGAGATTATCGGTTTATTCAGTAATATGTATCCAAATAATAAAGATTATCTCAAAACAAGAAATTACTATAGAATCTATTTAGCAGTGTATTTAATTTTATTTATTTTTTATAAATTAATAAATTATAAATTTTAATCAATCATGAAGCAATCACTACTTAATTTATTATTTTCCCTTATCGCTTTTTCCATTGCTTATAGCATTGCGCTACTAACTGGACTTCAAATAATTCAGCAAGCTGTATTGATTGCCTTTCTTATTCAATGGATTTTATTTATTCCTGCTTTTTATTTTCAAACTGAAAAGTTTTATGACTTAACGGGGAGTGCTACCTACATATTCATTGTAAGTTATATAAGCATTCAAAGTAATTTTGCAAAAAATGTCAATTTAGGGAATATCCTATTAGCTTCTTTCATCATCCTATGGGCAATCCGTTTAGGCAGTTTCTTATTTACAAGAATTCATAAAAGTGGAGAAGATAAAAGGTTTAAATTCATTAAACCCTCGCCATCAAGGTTCTTCATGACATGGACTTTACAAGGAATGTGGGTTTCTATATGTTCAATGTGCGCCTTAACAGCAATGGCAAGCAAAAATGGGGTTATTCAAAATGGTTTTTTTTATATTGGTATGCTAGTTTTTATTGCTGGTTTTGTTATAGAGATTATTGCTGATTGGCAAAAGTCCATATTCCGTAAAAATCCTACCAATAAGGATCAATTTATTTCTAATGGTCTTTGGTATTATTCAAGACACCCAAACTACTTCGGTGAAATTACCTTATGGTTGGGGATTTCCATAATGTCCTTCTCATCTCTATCAAGTTGGCAGTATATCACATTAATCTCTCCACTATTTACATATATGCTACTTGTTTATGTAAGTGGTGTTAGGATTTTAGAAATTTCAGGGTTGGAGAAATGGGGCCATTTACAGAACTATCAAGAATATATCCGCACAACATCTTCCTTATTTCCATATGCTAAGCTATTTAAAAACAAAAAGTCTTAATTGTCTTGTTTAGTAGGGTGGTTTTCTTAGATTCTTACTTTTAATAGTTGAATACTAATTAATTTCTATTTTTCAGATATGCCAATGTATTTATTTAATTCAGTTTGGTTTTCTGCTTGCTTTATTAAAAAGTCTGCGACGTCTGCTCTATTGATTCCGCCTATATTAATTCCTTTGAATAATTTATTTTCAACACGGTATTTTTCTGTCAATTCCTTGTCTAATAGCCTTCCTGGCCTCACAACTGTCCAATTCATATCTGAATGAGTGATAATTTCTTCCATTTTAGTTTTGTCGGCGTAAACATCTTTTAATAAGTATTTTAAAAACATCTTTACTAACCACGGAACATAATTTTTACTTTCTCCAGCTCCAAATCCGGTTACAAAAATAAATGGAACATTAATTTTATTCTCCCTATGTATTTCCACAATTAATTTTGCAAAATCTGAAAATAGGGTTGTAGCTTTCATATTCTTAGCAGTCCCCAATGTTACAATGATAGCATCTGCGTTTTGGATTGAATTTAATAGGTCAGCTTTATTAGTGGCATCACCAAGTATCATTTTTAGTGATTTTTTCTCTTCTATTTTAACTTCAGATCGAGAAAGGGTCGTTATCGAATGCTTTCTATTTAATCCTCTTTTTACTGTTTCTAGTCCTATTCCACCCGAGGCTCCTATTATAGTTATATTCATTTTGTTTTTTTTAGTTTTTATGTTTAAAAAATATCAGATATGCCTGTAAATGTACTTTAAAGATTTTTGATAATCGACTATCAAAAAGTCAAATTAATCTGATACCAGCTGTAGAAACATACATATTCTGTGTGAGGAATACACTCCTGAAATATCGGTCTTGTTATATGAAAATCAAGGACTTACATAAAATCGCGGCTCATTTGTTGTGCCTGAGTGGGGAAATTTATTTAGATGAAGCTATAAGTGAGACATAAGTTATCAATGCTAATATGGCCAATCCTCCCTGAATTTTTAATCCTAAAATATAATTACTATGTATTTTTTTTCTTTTAATTTCTTTTGCTTTTTGTTGATAGCCTCTAAAGTATTGTTCATTTTTCATCAAATTCAAGTTGGGATATCCCAAATTTTCATCTTTTATATCTGCATCAGATGTTATTAATTCAATTGCCATTCCTGTGAAAAAACTAGTCCCTAATGTTGAAAATAAAGCAGCAGTTCCAGCTGTTTTATATCCTTTATAATAAACGATAGCGTCATTTTGACCCTGAATGAACAAATTTTCAACACCAACTGATTTTTCATCGGTTTTTTTAATACTACTATAATCATCCTTAGTACCATTCTCGTATTTAATTAGTAACAAATCTAATTTCAGCATTGAAAAGACGGGGCCATTTAAATTATCTAATTTTTTATACTTTACTTCTGAGGTGCCGACTTCAATTACTTTGGCTAGTATATTTTCACCAGATCTCATTGTTAAAGTGTCTTGAGCTTTAATAATGTTTGATAAACAAATAAATAAAATAAACAACAATATATTTTTCATATGCGTTGATTTAGATATAGAGTAAATGATTTACTATTAAAAGATAATTAATTTTTTTTAATATTTTATGTATTATACAAAAGATTACCTACGCGAGGCTAAAAACCGCTTCAATTTTGGTCAAATCGGTTGATTTCGGTTTTTTCAAAATATATTCTACTACAAAGTAAAATTGCTATTTTTGAATCATGGCTTTAAGTAACTATGAAAGAATTATACAATTGTCAGATGAAGTATTTTCCAGCCGTACCGATCCTGACCAGCTAAACGTGGACGAAAATGTGATGGAACACTTACAGCTCATACATCCCGATACATTGTCTGAATATGATGATGGGAATGGCCCTGTTTGTTGGATTTTATGTATACCCACAACACTTGATTTAATGTCTAAATTCATTGATCAAAAAATATCGGAAAGGGAACTTTATGAATTAACGCCACTGAATACAAAATATGAAGCCATTTATCTATGTTCTGCTTTATTATTGGAGGAATTTCGTGGGAAAGGAATTGCCCAAACCTTAGCCCTTAAAGCAATAGAAAGTATCAAGATAGATCATTCAATAAAGGCGTTATTTTTCTGGGCTTTTAGCAAAGAGGGTGAAAAGCTCGCTGAAAAGGTAGCAGGGTTAATTGGTCTACCATTATACAAGCGATAAGGAAAGACTAGCTGCTCCGAGTAAATCCAATTTGAAAGCCCAACTATATGTATTAGATACAAGTAAGCCCATTTTTGTTAAACGAAAATCAAGGAATTACTTTAAATCCCGGGTCTTTTGTTGTTTTTATATGAAATTTGTAGGGTATAAATAGAATAGTATCAACGTAATAAAAATTGAATGGAAAGAATAGACATTGATAGAATTATTGAAATGGCCTGGGAGGATCGTACTCCCTTCGAAGCAATTACCATCCAGTTTGGTTTATCTGAGGCGCAGACTATTAAATTAATGCGTACCGAATTAAGACGCAATAGTTTTAATCTTTGGCGCAAGAGGGTGAATAGTGGGGTAAGTCAGAAGCATTTAATGAAAAGAACTGCTGATATGAAAAGGTTTAAATGCTCTAGGCAAAAAACAATTTCAATGAATAAGATAAGCAAGCAATAGGCATATTAAAATATAAATTTTTTCTTATCATTCTCGGAAGGAATAGCGCAGGATGCTTGTTTACCAAATAGATAATATCTATTTCTTGCAATTAGATCATATATTCCATCTCTTAAAAATTTTGGGAAAAGGAAACCATATTTAAATAGACGAGGCCAACCATTAATTTCTTTTGCGATTTCAATAATGGCGTCTGACTTGTAAAATACAATCCCCTCTTTAATTAAGATAATTGATTTTTTATCATCTAAAAGATGATACTTATGTATTAACTTTTCTCCAGCGTTTGTTTGCAGTGCTGTAAAATGCAAATGATTATTTTTATCAAATTTGATTAAAAATGAAACTAGATTGTTGCATAAATTACAAATACCATCAAATAAAATAATGTTCATAAACAAAAATATACAATAATAGCGTTTCTAATCTAACGATTTTTTATTCGTATTTCTTAAGCTATATAAATAGAATGATATAATTGAAAATAAGAAGCCAATTAAAAACCAATAATTTTTAATTGGCTTTTGCTGGCCCAATAAGCCCAAAGAATTAATAGGGGCTGCCCTATAAATAAACGAATAGATGATTTTAACGGATTAAAAAGAAAAGTGCCTATCATAAATTCCCCTTTTTGAATAAAATAGATATGGCTAGGAATAAAGGCTAATAGCATTATGATGATACCCATTCCCGCATTAGTTCTTGTTGATTTTGGTATTAATAATAAAGCTAGGAGTATTTCTACTACCCCAGATAAAATATTGATTTGATTAGCCCATTTTAAAAAGTATGGAGGTATAATAGGCAAATAAAAAGAAGGATTTATAAAATGATTTACCCCGGCGAACAGATAAAATAATATCAAAATCAAAAATAAAATATTTCTTAATGACTGGCTTTTCATATTATAAATTTATGCTAAAAGAAATAAAAAGGTATTAATATGAATTATCTCTATTCAAATTGTATGATTTTAGTTTTGTTAGAATATAACCTATTGCAAATCAATGATTTAATATTCTCAAAAAATACTTTTTCTATTCAATGGAATGTTTTAGATTGTATAATAAAATAAGCAAATATGAAAAATAAAATTATCCTTTCAATAATTTCGATATTTCTTTTTATGCTAAGTGTCAGTGCACAAAAATCAAATGTGCAGCACTTACTTGTTTTGCAAGACCAAATGGAAAATGCAAAAAATGTAACTGAAAAAAGAAATATACTTAAAGAAGCTTCTGCAATTCCAAGTTTTCCAAGTTTTATGTTTATAAGTAAGTCATTAAATGATGAAACTATAAATAAAGTAGCTGCTCTATTGGTGGCAAAATTAGCAGTAAACGAAAAAAGTATAAAAGGACCTGCTGTAAGGGAAATTTTGGCAAAGTCCTTCCCGCTTTTAAAAGGGAAAGAGGGCGCATTACTGCAAAGTAAGCTTACAGAACAAATGAGCAGTGTTTCTTTCAATGATGGATTTGAAAATTTATTCAATGAAAAAGATTTAACTGGATGGAAAGGCTTGGTGGCTAACCCAATTGAAAGAAATAAAATGTCTACGGCTGATTTAAAAGCAGCTGAAAAAATTGCCAATGAACAAATGCAAAAAGACTGGCATGTAAAAAATGGCTTGTTGGCTTTTCAAGGACATGGCGATAATATAGTAACTGAAAAAAAATATGGCAATTTTGAATTATTTGTAGATTGGAAAATTGCTAAAAAAGGAGATGCGGGTATTTATTTAAGAGGTAGCCCTCAAGTGCAAATATGGGACTCTAGTAACCGTCAAGTTGGTGCACAAGTGGGATCTGGCGGGTTATATAATAACCTAAAGAACAAGAGTATGCCTTTGGTATATGCAGATAACACAGTGGAGCAGTGGAATAATTTTCATATTATAATGAAAGGCGATAAAGTAACCGTTTATTTAAATGGCCTTTTAACTGTCGACAACGTTACATTTGAAAATTATTGGGATCGCAGCATTCCAATTTTTGAAAAAGAACAAATTGAATTACAAGCACATGGTACGCTTGCCTACTATAGAAATATTTATGTTAGAGAAATACCTAAGGAGGAGATGGCTACTATGGGTGATGCAGAAAAAAGCAAAAATGAAATGGAGGCAATACAAACTTTAAAAATTGGGATGAACTACAAAGGGGGTAAAATTGCTTATTTATTAACTCCTTCTGACCCTGGGTATGATCCTAATGTACAACACGGAATTATTGCTGCCGTGGCCGATTTTCCTGGCGAAGTAGCCTGGGGATGTAATGATAAATTCCTTGCTGGCCGTTCTTCAATAGGTTCGGGTAGTCAAAATACAATAGATATGGTATCGGGTTGTGCTATTGCACAAACCGCTGCTACATTATGTAGTAATTTGAAACAGGGTGGTTATGATGATTGGTATTTGCCAAGCAAAGAAGAATTGAATAAATTGTTTTTACAAATGAAAGCAATTGGAGGTTTTAGAGAAGTTTGCTATTGGAGCTCTACGGAAACTGGTAAATACAATGCAGCTTCTCAAATTTTTGACAATGGTTTTCAAACGGCCAATGACAAGAGTACCACATTCAGTGTTCGTGCTATTCGATCATTTTAGCAATGAAACTTTTCGAAGGCGGTGAATTAAATATAAACTATTTCATTATTTCATTAATTCCTAATTTGTCATATTGTAACCATTCTGCTATAATTTTGCTGTCTTTTGTTAGAGTATATTTTCGGAATGAAATCACATAACTTGTTGCCCCAGCTTCATCTGGATTGATAACCACAGTTTCCTAAATTATAGCTATTTTAATGAATAATAATAGCGACGATATAATTAGTTTATATCAGGTGTAAATTTCTTCTTTTTACAAGCTTCACTGCAATAGAGAACTTGTCCCCAATTATTTGCCCACTTTTTGCGCCAGGTAAAAGGGCGGTTACAAAACAAGCATACTTTTGAGGGTAGATCGCATTTTTTAACTGTTTTATTATTACTATTTTTCATTTAATCTTTTTTCAAATGCATTTGCCTAAAAGTTAGATTAATTCTAGAGGTGGTAATTTTCTTTGATTTTGGGAGTGCATGCCACCAATGCGACTGAATGGTACCTTTCATTTTCCCAATGTAGGGTGTTTAAAAGATCACCATACAATTGCTTTATTTGCTCATCGGAAACTACTTTCTCATGGTATATTGCAATTCCATCCTGATGTAAGATATTTATAGAATCCTGGAACATCTTCATGTAAAAAGAATAATTAACTTATTTTTTTTAATTGAATGATGCCTATAAAATTAAAAACACGCATTACTTGATAGGTGAGATCAAACTCAAACCATTTTTTCGCGAAGTTTGCATCATTTTTTGCATGATGATGATTATTTTGAAATAGCTCACCTAATAAAAATAAACCCCAAGGGCCTGAATTTTTGCTTTGATCAGTACTTTCAAAATTTCTATATCCATACTTATGACCACACCAATTTACAATAGCACCTTGAATTGGCCCCATTAAAAAATGGATGGGTAGTAATAGAAACCACCAAAAACTTGGCGCAATAAACCAGTAAATAAGTATATAAAAAAGAATAAATGATAATCTGGTTAGAATATGATGTCCGAATTTGTCTAATTTTTCCCAAATAGGCAAATAGTCCGCTGTGAACTCTTTGTCTGGAGTTCCCTCATTTGATAAATACGATCGGTAAATTAAAACTGTGCTTTTCATCATATCGTAAATGTCTTTAAAAAAATGAGGAGAATGAGGATCTTTTTCTGTATCGCTATAAGCATGATGCATCCTATGCATTACACCATATGCTCTCGGAACTAAATAGGAGGAACCTTGAAAAAACCAGGTACTGATATAGAAAATTCGTTCCCAATTTTTGCTCGTTTCATACATTTTATGGGAAGCATATCTGTGTAGAAAAAAAGTATGAAAAAATAGTGACATAAACCAATGAAGCAAGAAAAAGAAAACGATAAAGATCATATTTGAAATATTTTATCGGCTAAGTTATTCATATTAATAGGATGTAGCACCTTTTGTTTAAGTTTTACATAGTAGCTAGCACTCTATTTTGTTTATTTATTGTTTAATTTTTTCATTATTTTATTTAACAAACATATTTTTATATTAAAATTTT